>JACMRO010000062.1 GCA_014376425.1 Rubritepida sp. | reverse complement strand
GCGGATGTCCAGGCCGTACTCGCCGCCCAGTTCATGCCGACCGACAGCTTCCGCATCCCCTTCACCGTCACCTTCGTGCAGACGGCGACCAAGCTGGTGGTATTCGACAGCGGCAATGGCATCGTACCCCTCCGGTGACGGCCGCCTTTCGGCGCGGGGCTGACCCTGTCTTCTGATCTTATCGACGCTCGTAGGAGCGTTGTTAAGGACGGGGGCTATGGTGAGATGGAGATTATCAGCGGCGTCGAGCGCCGGCGCCAATGGCGGGTGGAGGACAAACTCCGGATCGTGGCGGAGGCTGAGCGTCCCGGCGCGTGCTTCGTCGAAGTGGCTCGCCGTTACGAGGTGAGCCGGAGCGTGCTGTGGGCCTGGCGCAAGCAGGCGCGTCAGGGGGCATTGGTGGCCGAGGCCGCTCCGATGTTCATGCCGCTTCAGGTGGCGACGGATCTGCCGACACCGTCCTCCAGGGCCGCTGCGGCACCGGCGGCGATTGACACCGCCGCCACTGGCCGGATCGAGATAGCCCTGCCGGACGGCACGGTGATCCGCGTCGGTGAGGCGATCGGCTCCGCTGCGTTGCGGCGCGTGATGGCGGCGTTGCGCGGATGATCCTGGTTTCCTCTGGTGTCCGGGTCTGGCTGGCGGTGGGCCATACCGATATGCGGCGCGGCATGAATGGCCTGGCGCTACAGGTGCAGCAGGCACTTGGGCGCGATCCACATGCTGGCGATCTGTACGTTTTCCGTGGCCGCCGCGGTGACCTGATAAAAATCGTCTGGCACGACGGCATTGGCATGTCGCTCTACGCCAAGAGGCTGGAGAAGGGTCGCTTCCTGTGGCCCTCACCCACCGACGGGGTGGTGGGGATTTCCGCTGCTCAGCTGGGCTACATGCTTGACGGAATCGATTGGCGGAATCCGCGCCACACCTTCCGGCCAAGTTGCGCGGGATGATGGCTGGCGGCGCATTTTTCAGGGGCGAGCGGGGGGATTTTGTGATTCCATCCTCGCCGTGGTCAGCATTCCCGATACCCTGCCGAACGATATCGATGCGTTGAAGGCGGCGTTGCTGTCTGCCACGGCGCGCGCCCTGCAGGTCGAGGCGGAGTTGGCGAATGCCAAGGCCCGGGCGTCCGATGACCAGGCCACGATCGCACATCAGCACCTGCAGATCGCCAAGCTGCGGCATCAGCTCTATGGCCAGCGGTCGGAGCGCAGCGTGCGGCTGCTCGACCAGTTGGCCCTGGGTTTCGATGAGCTGGAGAGTTCCGCGACCGCAGACGAGATCGCCGCCGAGCAGGCGGCCGCGCGGACCACGGATGTCGCGCCGTTCACCCGCAAGCGCCCGGCGCGCCAGCCGTTTCCCGCGCATCTGCCGCGCGAGCGTGTGGTCGAGCCCGCGCCCAGCAACTGCCTGTGCTGCGGCAGTGCGCGGCTGCGCAAGCTGGGCGAAGATATCACCGAGACGCTGGAGGTGATCCCGCGCAGCTGGAAGGTCATACAGCACGTGCGGGAGAAGTTTTCCTGCCGGGCGTGCGAGAAGGTAAGCCAGGCACCGGCGCCGTTTCACGTGATTGCGCGCGGCTGGGCGGGTCCCAACCTGTTGACCATGGTGCTGTTCGAGAAGTTCGGCCAGCATCAGCCGCTGAACCGCCAGGCCGAGCGCTATGCCAGGGAGGGCGTGCCGCTCAGCCTCTCGACCCTGGCCGACCAGGTGGGCGCCTGCTGCGCGGTGCTGGCGCCTCTGTCGCACTGCCTCGAGGCCCATGTCATGGCCGCGGAGCGCCTGCATGGCGACGATACCACCGTGCCGGTGCTGGCCAGTGGCAAGACCGACATCGGGCGATGTTGG
>JACMRO010000061.1 GCA_014376425.1 Rubritepida sp. | reverse complement strand
GGCCGGGGGCCCCGCGTCCCGACGCGCGGCGGCAGCAGCTGGCCCCGCCGCCCCTCCCAGCCCCGGCTGCCCCGGCACCGGCGGCCGCCGTGGCGGATCCCATGCCGGGGCGGAACGCGGCCCGCCCGGGCGGTCCGCAGCCCACTGTAGTGACCCGGCAGGGGGCGCCCGCACCCGCCACCACAGCTGCACGGCCAGCCGAGGCAGCCCCGGCAGCCCCGGCGGCGCGGCTGCCCACAACGCCCGCCGGCCGCTCCGCCGTGCAGCTCAGCGCCGCCGCAACCGAGGCCGCGGCCCAGGCCGAATGGGAGCGGCTGCGTCGCCGTGTGCCCGAGCTGGCTGGGATGACGCCGCGCATCACCAAGCTTGATCGCGAAGGCCGCGAGCCGCTGTGGCGACTGCGCGTCGGCGGCCTGGCCGATCCGGCGGCGGCGCGCGCGCTATGCGAGCAGCTTCGTGCCAAGGGTGCCGCCTGCAACCCGGTGTGATACGCCGGTGGCCGCGCAACAGGGGCGAATCGGAATGAAGCAGCGGCGCGCCGCCATCATCGGGCTGGCTGGCACTTCGCTCAGTGCGGCTGAGGCCAGCATGCTTCGGGACACGCCGCCGCTAGGCGTCATCTTATTCGCTCGCAACATCGACCGCCCGGCCCAGCTGCGGTTGCTGACCGCGGCCATCCGCGACGCGCTGGGCGAGGATGCGCCCATTCTGGTCGACCAGGAGGGCGGCCGGGTGGCAAGGCTGCGGCCGCCCGACTGGCCACAATCCCCCCCAGCCGCGGATTTCGAGGGCCGGCCAGCCGCCGCCGCCTTCGCCAATGCCGCGCTGATAGGCCTGGAATGCCGGGCCATGGGAATGGATGTGGTCTGCGCCCCGCTGCTCGATCTGCGGCTGCCCGAGGCGCATGGCATCATCGGCAACCGCGCCTTTTCGCCCGATCCGGCTGAAGTCATCCGGCTCGGCCGCGAGACCATTCATGGTCTGCAGGCCACCGGCTGCGTGCCGGTCATCAAGCACATTCCCGGCCATGGTCGCGCCCTGGCCGACAGCCACCTGGAACTGCCCCGCGTGGCAGACAGCCGCGAGGCGCTGGCACAGGACTGCCTGCCCTTCGCCGCGCTTGCGGCAAGCGGCGCCTGGGCGATGACTGCACACATTCTGTACGAGGCGCTGGACCCGGTGTTGCCCGCGACCCTGTCCGCCAAAGTAATCTCCCATGTCATCCGTGGCGCCATCGGCTTCGACGGCTTCCTGGTCTCCGACGATCTGTCGATGAAGGCCCTGCGGGGCCAGCCCGCGGCGCTGGCGCAGGCGTCGGTCGCGGCCGGGTGCGACGCGGTCCTGCATTGCACGGGCGTGATCGAGGAGACGGCAGCGCTGCTCGCCGCCTGCCCGGTGCTGCATGACGCCGCGATCGCCCGGCTGGCCGCCGCCCGCGCCGCCATGCAGGCGCAGCGGCGGGAGCTGGACCCGGCCGCCCTGCTGGCGATGCGCGACCAGGGCATGGTCGCGGTATGATCCTCGAGATCCTGGCCGCCGTGGTCGCGTCCATCATCGCCATCACCCTGCATGAGGCGGCGCATGGTTACGCCGCCGACGCGCTGGGCGACCCCACGGCGCGCGAGCAGGGCCGCATCTCGCTCAACCCGCTGCGGCATGTGGACACCACGGGAACCCTGCTGGTGCCGGGCTTCCTGCTGCTGATCCAGGCGCTGACCATCGGCCGGGTCGAGGCGATGTTCGGCTGGGCCAAGCCGGTGCCGGTGGATGTGCGGCGCCTGCGCAACCCGCGTTGGGGCATGATGTGGGTTGCCGCGGCGGGGCCTGCGATGAACCTGGCGCTCGCCTTCACCGCCGCGCTGGCAGCGCATCTGGGTGGGCTGCTCGACGCGGATTCGGAGCGGATGTTCTACCGCGCCATCTCGCTTTTCATGGTGGTGAACCTGGTGCTGGCCGCCTTCAACCTGCTGCCCATCCCACCGCTCGATGGCGGCCGCATCGTCACCGCGCTGCTCCCCCATGGGCTGGCGATGCGCTTCGCCGCGCTGGAACGCTTTGGCCTGTTCATCGTGCTCGGGTTGATCCTGCTGCCGCAATTGTCGCCCCGGCTGGATGTGATGGCCTGGATCACCCGCCATGTGGTGGGGCCTGGCTTCCTGTTCCTGCTGCGCGCGGCGGGACACCCCGCGTGAAGCTGGACCTGGACGGCTTCGAGGGCCCGCTCGACCTGCTGCTCGACCTTGCCCGGTCGCAGAAGGTGGACATCCGGCGCATCTCCATCGTGGCGTTGGTGGACCAGTATGTCTTGGTGCTGGAGGCGCAGGACATCAGGCTGGAACTCGCCGCCGACTGGCTGGTGATGGCGGCCTGGCTGACCTGGCTGAAATCCCGGCTGCTGCTGCCGGAGGAGAGCGAGCCGGAGGAGGATGCGGAAACCCTGGCCGGCCGGTTGACCGACCGCCTGGCCGAGCTGGACCGCATGCGCCACGCCGCCTTCTGGCTGGGCGGCCAGGTGCAGCTGGGGCGCGAGAGCTTCGGCCGCGGTGCGCCTGAAATCCTGCGACTGGAAGACCGTTCCGGCATCGTGGCCGACCTGCCGGCGCTGCTGCGCGCCTATGCCACCGCACGCCGCCGCGCCACTGCCGCCGCGCCTTACACGCCCAAGCCACGGCGGCTCTATTCGGTGGCCGACGCGCTGGCCCGGCTTCGCTTGCTGCTCGGCCGCGCGCCGGGGTGGACCGTGCTGCAGGGCTTCCTGCCCGAGGGGCTCGCCTCGCCCCTGGAACGTCGCGCCGCGTTGGCCTCGGGCCTGGTCGCGGCACTGGAAGAGGCCCGTGGCGGCGGGCTGGACATCCGCCAGGACGTGGCCTTCGGGCCATTGCTGATCCGTCTCAGCCGGGAGGTGCGCCATGAACGCGCTGCCTGACACGCCTGACTTCGAACACGCCCTGCGCATCGCCGAGGCGCTGATCTTCGCGTCCGACCGCCCGGTGAAGCCCGAGCGGCTGCAGATGGCGCTGCCCATGGGTTGCGACGCGCCGGCCGTGTTGACCGCATTGCAGGCGCGCAGCGCGGGCCGCCCGGTGGAGCTGGTGGAAATCGCCGGCGGCTTCGCCTTCCGCACCGCGCTGGAGCTGGCGCCGGCCATCACCCGCGTGGTCGAGGTGCCGCGCCGGCTGCCGCGCGTGGCCATGGAGACGCTGGCGATCATCGCCTACCACCAGCCGGTGACGCGGCCGGAGATCGAGGAGATCCGCGGCGCCGCCGTCGCGCAGCCCACCATCGATGCGCTGCTGGAAATGAGCCTGGTCACCACGCGGGGCAGGAAGGAGGCGCCGGGCCGGCCCTCGCTGTGGGTCACGACGCCGCGCTTTCTGGAACAGTTCGGCCTGAAATCCCTGGCCGACCTGCCACGCCGCGAGGAGCTGGTGTCGAACGACGCAGCGCTCCCCCTCATCCCGCCCGCGCCGGAACCTTTCGCGCTGGTGTGAGGTTCGGTTAAGCTTTCTCGTCCAGCTTGCCGTAACCCAGCGGAGCAAGATGGATGAGCGAGACAGCGTCGATGACCAGCCCCCCCGGCTTTGCCGATGCGGCGTTGTTTGAGTGGCTTGAGACGGCGCCTGCAGAAGAATTGGACCAGGCGGAGTTCGGCATCATGGGCTTTGATGCCGAGGGCGTCGTCACCCTCTACAATTCGTATGAGTCCGGGGCGGCTGGGCTGCGGCCCACCCGGGTGCTGGGCCGGTCGCTGTTCGGTGAAGTGGCGCCCTGCATGGATAACGACCTGGTCGCGGACCGCTTCGCCCAGGAGCCCGCGCTGGATGTGACCATTGCCTACACGCTGACCCTGCGGATGCGGCCGACGCCAGTGCATTTGCGGCTGTTGCAGCGGCCGGGCGGCATGCGGGCCTATGTCGTGCTACTTCGGAAAGGCACGGGTTGATGGATGGCTCCGCCGAGCGCGGGTCCGCAGCGACCGCCGACGCCCAGGTGGAGGAGCACGAGGCGCTGCTCGAATTCGTCTACGTTTGCCCGCACGGGCTGATCGAATTCGACCGTGACGGCGCCGTCACGATGATGAACCCGGCTTGCGCACGGCTGCTGCTGCCCGTCCTGCGGTCCGGGGATCGCGGGGCTGGGCTTGCCAACATCCTCGATGTGCTGGCGCCTTTTGCGCCCGATCTGCGACATCGCTTGGCGGCCTTCGACGAGCCGAGCGGCCTGGTGCTGGATGGGGTGCAGATCCATGTGGGTCAGCGCTCCAACCCTGCGCGGGCACGCCCGGGGGGCCGGGTGCGGGCGGCCGAAACGACGCCGCTGGTGCTTGCCATCACCATCATGCGATTGACGCCCAATCGACACATGGCGGTGTTGGCCGACATCAGCGAACAGGTGGTGCAGCAGCGCCGGCTGGGCGAGGTCGAGGCCTGGTTCAGCGCCCTGGCCGACGGCGCCGCGGGCTATGGCTTCTTCGGGCTGGACGCGGAGGGCCGGGTGAATGATTGGAACAACTCCGCCCAGCGGCTGTTCGGGCTGGATGCGGCGAGCGCGATCGGAATGGATGGTGACTTGTTGCTGACCGCCCCGGGCGAGGCGCCGGCGCTGTCGCCCCGGCTGTCCCGGGTGCGGGACGAGGGGTGGCAGGTGTTGGAGGGCTGGATGGCGGGCCCGGGCGGCACCCGCTTCTGGGGCACCTCGGTGGTATCGGCCATGCGGGTGGGCGGCGAGGCGGGGAATGCGTCGCCAGGTGCCTTCCTGGCCGTGGTGCGCGACATGACGGAACGACGCGAGGCGGCGCAGGCGCTGCGCGAGGCGCTGTGCCAGGATCACCTGACCAGCCTGCTCAACCGCCGCCGCTTTTTCGAGCTGGGCGAGGCGGAGGTGCGCCGGGCGCGGCAGGGTGGCCAGCCGCTCGCCGTCATCATGGTCGATGTCGATCACTTCAAGGTGGTGAACGATCTGTACGGGCATGCGTCGGGCGATGCGGTGCTGCGCGCCATGTCGCACCTGCTCCGGTCGTTGTCGCGGGCGGAGATGGACGTGGTGGGACGACTGGGTGGCGAGGAATTCGCCCTGCTGCTGCCCAACCGCAGCGCCCCAGCCGCACAGGAAGTGGCCGAGCGGCTGCGAGCCGCGATCGCGGCGCACGACATGGCGGTCACCGCACGCGACGGCGCCGGCCTGACGCTTCGGCTGACCGCCAGCTTTGGCGTGGCCGAGCTGGACGGGGCACAGGGGCTGGAGGCGTTGCTGGCC
>JACMRO010000060.1 GCA_014376425.1 Rubritepida sp. | reverse complement strand
GATCACCGAGCAGGGTGAGGTTATCGCGTCGAAGTACGGGACGCCGGCCGGCGCGGCAGCGAGCCTGGAGACCATGACGGCGGCGACGGTGCTCGCCAGCCTGGCGCCGACGCCTGTGCCGCCCGCCGACCTTGCGCGGTTCCGCGCCGCGATGGCGGAGATCAGCGCGGCGGGCTTCGCCGCCTATCGCGGTCTCGTCTACGAGACCGGCGGGTTCAACGCGTTCTTCCGCGCCGCGACGCCGATCACCGAAATCGCTGAGCTCAACATCGGCAGCCGCCCCGCGTCGCGTACCAGGTCGGACAGGATCGAGGACCTCCGCGCCATCCCCTGGGTATTCAGCTGGGCGCAGGCCCGCTTCATGCTCCCGGGCTGGTTCGGAACGGGCGACGCGCTCGCCGCATTCGCCGACCGTGGGCTGCTGAGCGCGATGGTGGCAAGCTGGCCCTTCCTCCAGACTACCCTTTCCAACCTCGAGCAGGTGCTCGCCAAATCCGACATGGGGACGGCGGCACGCTACGCGAGCCTCGTCCCCGACGAAGCGCTGCGCCGGACGATCTTCGGCCGGATCGATGACGGCTGGACGCGGACACGCGACCAGCTGCTCGATCTCACCGGGCAGTCGGCGCTGCTCGACCGCTCGCCGGCGCTGCAGCGCTCGGTCCGGCTGCGCCTGCCGTACATCGACCCGCTCAACGAGCTCCAGATTGACCTGATCCGCCGCCGCCGCGCGGGCGACGCCGACCCGCGCATCGCCGAAGGAATCCATTTGACCATCAACGGGATCGCGGCGGGCCTGAGAAACACGGGCTGACGACGCCCGCGGGTTCAGCTTCCGGCACAGGGTCAAACGCCGTCAAGACTCTTAGGGCACGAACGTGTGGATAGGCGTCCAACGTGGGAACCCTTTGCTTCCATTAACGTGTTGAGAACGCAAGAATAAGGACGTTTATCATATTGTAGATCGGCGTTGCGCGGGACCCCCTTAAAACTGAATTTATGTATTTTGTCAGAGACTTATTGGCAATGACGGCAGGGTCCCGCGTTGCGCGCCTATCTACACCCAGATCGTCGCGCAATAGTCGAGGATCCGCCACTGCAAAGGTGAGCTCTGAAAACGCTGAAGGCTGTGGTTGCCCAGCGTTGTTCTTCGACTACCTTCCGCTGATCCAAGGGCATAGGAGCGGACATGGCGGGTATCTGGAGGCTGGCGGCGGCGCTGTTTGCAATAGGTGGCGCGGCAGACGCAGAGCAGCACGAGCTGCCTGCCACGCCCGCGACGGTGGCGTGGGGCCATTACGACGCGTCTGCCGCGCCGGTCCTCACCGTCCGATCAGGCGACACCGTCGTGGTGCACACCCTGCTCACCAACAGTCCAAAGGGGCTCGAGGCTGCGGGTCTGCCTGCCGATCAGGTGGAGCCAGCGCTGCGTGCCGTGTTTGACGGCGTGCCGGCGTCGTTACGCGGACCGGGCGGGCACATCCTGACCGGCCCGATTGCGGTCGAGGGCGCGCAGCCTGGCGACACGCTGGAGATCCGCATCCTGAAGGTCGAGCTGGCCATCCCTTACGCTTACAATGCGTTCGGCCCCACGACGGGGTTCCTTCCCGACGACTTCCCGTACCGCCGGATCAAGATCGTACCCCTCGACCGACACCGCATGATGGGCGCGCTAGCGCCGGGCGTGGAGGTGCCACTCCACCCGTTCTTCGGGTCGATTGGCGTTGCGCCACCGCCCGCATTCGGGCGCTATGACTCGACTGCCCCCACGATCCACGGCGGCAATATGGACAATCGGATGCTGGTCGCAGGCACGACGCTGTTCTTGCCAGTCCACGCGCCGGGCGGGTTACTGGAGGTGGGCGATGGGCACGCGGCGCAGGGCAATGGCGAGGTGGACATCACGGCGCTGGAGACCTCGCTAACCGGCACGTTCCAGCTCGTGCTGCACAAGAAGGGCGCGAGCGCAGCGGTCGAGGCGACCTATCCCCGGGCCGAGACGCCCGACGCCTATGTCGCAATGGGCTTCGACGAGGACCTGTCCAACGCGGCGCGCAAGGCGGTTCGGAACATGATCGACTTCCTCGTCGCGGCGAAAGGCATGACGCGCGACGACGCCTACATGCTGGTCAGCACGGCAGGTGACGTCGAAGTGACCGAGCTGGTCGATCGGAACAAGGGTGTTCACGTCGTCTTGCCGAAGCGCGTGTTCACCGCCCGGTGAACACGTGAACCCCCTTCGGGACGTCAACGCCATCCAAGCGGACGCTCGTAGCGCCCCTGCGTTCACATGGGGCCGGAGCCATGAGAACAGGGGCCATCAGCATCTAATTCGCATCAGGTTTGGGGTCGCGGTTTCCGCTGCCAGAGATTGCAGGGCTACTGACGCGTCTTTTTGGAGCGAGAGACCGCGTAGGAACTTAGCGGCATCGGCACGGGAGCCCGCAAAGCCCCCGACGGACGCGGTGGATTGCAAATCACGCCGCATGGGTAGCGGCCGTCTTCTCCGGGTTGGACTGAGTGGTGCCCCAGACGTGACGAAAGTAGGCACTCTAATCATTGGCAAATTTTGATCCAGCTGCCTTCGCGTGGAGCGACCGCTCGAACGGGGTGGCCCGGAAAAGACTCAACGTAAACATCAGTGAGATTGCTGTAGGCAGGCAACATTTTGAGCGCCGTTGAGAGTGCGGAAGGGTAGGTAGCGTGCCCTGTCGGGAAACACTTGATTCCCGACATCTGCCCGGCAGACCTCATCAATGCTAGGAGTGGAACAAGAACATGAACTTCTGGGAAGGTGTCAGATAACCCTCAGGCTGCGCCTGCCCTGTCTTTCCGCAAACAGACGGCCCTCGTTCAAAACTGAATCGACGTTTAACACGTGGGTCAGGCGCGCAGCCCGGTCGCAGACCCCGCTCTGATACCACATGCTCCACCAGCTAGGTTCAGAAAAGGCTTATCCTGGCCGCCGATTAGCCAACAGCATGCCCGGAACCGTGCCGTCTATAAGCCAACCGTCGTGACGAGCGCGTCGGGGTCGGCGGCGAAGCGGCCGACGACGATCCGGTGCGGTCCGGTCTCGAGCTTCCAGCCGTGTGTGACGGGGTCGCGGTACCGCAGGGCGTTGAGCGGCACGGCAAGGCGCACGTCGCGCGTTTCGCCG
>JACMRO010000059.1 GCA_014376425.1 Rubritepida sp. | reverse complement strand
GGCCGCCTGCAGCGGGGCGGGCGGCGGCGGCGGCGGCGGCAATGGCGGTGCTACCGGCTGCGGCCGCGGCACCTCCGCCACCTGGGCGGGTCGCGGCGGCGCCGGCACCGGGCTGGGCGCGGGCATGGGCGCGGGCACCGCGCCTTCCGCCTGCTGCGGCGGCACGGGCATGATGATCTCCACCTCCAGCGCCTGCGGTTCAGGCTCCGGCAGGCGGCGTGGCAGCATGTCGAGGATGAGGAACAGCAGCGCGCCCACATGCAGCGCCGCAGACAGCCCGACCCAGAAGCGGAAGCCCCGCATCAACTCTACCTCGGCTGGTTCGGCCGGGGGGTGCCAGGGTTGCGGGGGCCGCTCACCGCGGAGGCAGGCGGCGCGGGGGCAGGCGGGGCGGGGGTCGGCGGCGCGGCGCGGCCGGGCGGCTGTTCGGCCAGCAACGCCACGCGGGTGAAGCCACCCGACGCGATGTTGCCCATCACCTCCATCACCCGGCCATAGGTGATGGCGCGGTCGCCACGGACGAAGATGCGGCGCTGCGGCTCACCCGCCGGCGTGGGCTGGGCTTCGGCGATGGCGCGCAAGCGGGTCACCAGCTCCTCCATCGGCACCTCGGTCTCCTGGATGAAGATGCGGCCTTCCGGGTTCACGCTAATGGTGATCGGCTCCTGCTCCTGCGCCAGGGGGGTGGCGTTGGTGCGCGGCAGGTCGACCGGCACGCCCGATGTCATCATCGGTGCCGCCACCATGAAGATGATCAGCAGCACCAGCATCACATCTACGAAGGGGGTGACGTTGATCTCGCTCATCACCTTGTAGCGGCGGTGGCCGCCGCCGCGGCCCATCAGGGGTCCGGCCATGCTACAGCGCCTCGGTCGGGACGCGGGGCGCACCAGGGGGCGTGCCAGGGGGCGGGGATGCCGCCGCCTCGGTCTGGCGGCTCAGGATGGCGCTGAACTCGGCCGCGAAGCCCTCCAGCCGGGCGGCGAACTTGCCCAGCTGCGACGCCAGCGTGTTGTAGGCCAGCACCGCGGGGATGGCGGCGACCAGGCCGATCGCGGTCGCGAACAGCGCCTCGGCGATGCCCGGCGCCACCACGGCCAGCGACGTATTCTGCATGCCGGCAATGGCGGCGAAGCTGTTCATGATGCCCCACACCGTGCCGAACAGGCCCACGAAGGGCGCGGCCGAGCCGGTGTTGGCCAGGAAGGTCATCCGCCGCTCCAGCCGCTCCATCTCGCGCTGGATGGTCACCGCCATGGCCCGCTCCACCCGCTCCTTGGTGCCGGCGACGATATGGGCGGACGGCGCGCCCTCGGTGCTGCGGCGCCATTCGCGCATGCCCGAGACGAAGACGGCGGCCAGCGGGTGCGCCGGCACTTCCCCCTGGCGGCGGAACAGCTCATCGAGCGACCCGCCTGACCAGAAGCTGTCCTCCAGCGCGTTCGCATCGCGCTTGGCGCGGGCCAGCGCCGTCAGCTTCTCGAACACGATCGCCCAGACGTAGACCGAGGCCAGCATCAGCCCGACCATCACGCCCTTCACCACCCAGTCGGCCTGCAGGAACAGGCCCCAGAGCGAAAGGTCATGCGCGGCGGCGGCGAGCGGCGAGCTGGTGACGGGGTTCATGCGGCATTCTCCCCAAGGGGTTGATTATCGGCGATCCGCGCGCGCAGCGCCGATCGCCAGGGTTCGGGCACGGCACGGGGCCGCAGCCCCGCCTGACCCACGCAAACCAGCCGCACCCGCAGCATGGCCAGCAACGCATCGCCCAACAGCACTTCCTGATCAAGGTCCAGAACGGCCGAGACACGCCTGATGCGGGTACGAATTGTAACCAGGTCATCGAGGCGGGCGGGCTTCGCATACTCCACCTCGATGCGCTTCACCACCAGGAAGGCGCCGTGTCGCGATGCCATTTCCGCATGCGGCAGGCCGATGGCGCGCAGGGCTTCGGTGCGGCCACGCTCGGCCCAGCGCAGATAGGTCGCGTGGTAGACGATGCCGCCCGCGTCGGTGTCCTCGTAATAGACGCGGATGGGGAAGTCGTGCGGCTCAGCCATCCAGCAGGTCCGGCTGGATGGCTGTACCGGCGGGCGGCGCCAGGCCGAGGTGGCGCCAGCCTGGCTCCCCCAACATGCGGCCGCGCTGCGTGCGCAGGACGAAGCCTTCCTGGATCAGGAAGGGCTCGATCACATCCTCGAGCGTGTCGCGGCTTTC
>JACMRO010000006.1 GCA_014376425.1 Rubritepida sp. | reverse complement strand
GCCGGCCCGCCGTATCCGACCTTGAGGCGCGACTGCAGCACATCCAGCTGCAGCTGCCCCACCACGCCCACCACCGGCGGCGAGCCATCGAGCGGGCGGAACAGCTGCACCACCCCCTCCTCGGCCAGCTGATCCAGCGCGGTACGCAGCTTCTTGGCCAGCATCGGGTCTTCCAGCCGAATATTGCGCAAAATTTCCGGCGCGAAGCTGGGCACGCCGCGGAAGTTGAGGTTTTCCCCTTCGGTCAGCGTGTCGCCGATGCGCAGGGTGCCGTGGTTGGCGATGCCAACGACGTCGCCCGGCCACGCCTCCTCGGCCACCTGGCGGTCCTTGGCGAAGAAGAACAGCGGCGCGTTGACCGGCACCTGCTTGCCGGTGCGGACCTGCTTCAGGCGCATGCCCTTGGTCAGCCGCCCGCTGCACAGCCGCACGAAGGCCACGCGGTCGCGATGGTTCGGGTCCATGTTGGCCTGGATCTTGAATACGAAGCCGGTCAGTGCGGCTTCCTCCGGCCGCACGTCGCGCGGGTCGGCCGTGCGGGGGCCGGGCGGCGGGGCATAGCGCGCCAGGCCGTCCAGCAGATGCGCCACGCCGAAATCGCGCAGCGCACTGCCGAAGAAGACCGGCGTCAGCGTGCCCTGGCGGAAGGCTTCGAGGTCAAACTGCTTCAGCCCGGCCTCCGCCAGCAGCGCCTCCTCGGCCAGCTGCGTCGCGCGCTCGGCGCCGACCAGGGAGGCGAGCTTGGGGTCCTCCGTGGAGGTCATGGGAATGCTATCCTCCCAGGCGCTGTCCACCGGCATGAAGCGGTCGCGCAGCAGGTCGTAGGTGCCGGCGAATTCGCTGGCGCGGCCGACCGGCCAGGCCACCGGGGCGGCGTCCAGCGCCAGCGTGCTCTCGATCTCGTCGATCAGCTCGAACGGGTCACGCGCCTCGCGGTCCATCTTGTTGATGAAGGTGATGATCGGGATGTCGCGCAGCCGGCAGACCTCGAACAGCTTCTTGGTCTGGGCCTCGATGCCCTTGGCCGCGTCGAGCACCATCACCGCGGCATCGACCGCCGTCAGCGTGCGGTAGGTGTCTTCGGAGAAATCCTCGTGGCCTGGCGTGTCCAGCAGGTTGAAGACCAGGCCGCCCTGCTCGAAGGTCATCACGCTGGTGGCGACGGAGATGCCGCGATCCTGCTCGATCTTCATCCAGTCCGACCGGGTGCGGCGTGCGTTGCCCTTGGCGCGGACCGCGCCGGCCAGCTGGATGGCGCCGCCCTTGAGCAGCAGTTTCTCTGTCAGTGTGGTCTTCCCGGCATCGGGATGGGCGATTATGGCGAAGGTGCGCCGGCGCGCGGCCTCGCCCGCCACGTTGGGCTCTGGTTCCATGACCCGGGCATTAGCGCAACCCGGCCGGCGCTCCTATATGCGCAGTGTGTTGTCCAACGAACCCACCATTCGCCTCGCCGCCTTCCTGGGCATCCTGGCCGCTCTGTCGCTGGCCGAGCGGCTGTGGCCCTGGCGGGTCGCCCGGCCGCTGGGCGCTCGCCGCTGGTGGGGAAATTTCGGCCTGCTGGCGTTGGGCACCCTGTTGATCCGCCTGGTGGTGCCGGCCGCCGCCATGGGCGCTGCTTTCTGGGCACAGGGGCGCGGCTGGGGCCTGCTGGCCGGGGCGCCGGGCTGGGTCGCCATCCCTGTCACCGTCGTGCTGCTCGACCTGCTCATCTACTTTCAGCATCGCGCCTTCCACGCCGTGCCCTGGCTGTGGCGGCTGCACCGGGTCCACCATGCCGATACCGAGCTGGATGCCAGCTCCGGGCTGCGCTTCCACCCGGTGGAGTTGCTGGCTTCCGTCTTCATCAAGATGGCCGCCGTGGTCGGCCTCGGCGCCCCGCCCGAGGCCGTGCTGATCTTCGAAGTGCTGCTGAACGCGTCCAGCATGTTCGAGCACGCGGCCATTGCGCTACCCGGCTGGCTCGACCGCGCGCTCCGCCCGTTCATTGTCACCCCCAGCCTGCATCGCATCCATCACAGCGAAAGGCGCGAGGAGACGAACAGCAATTTCGGCTTCAACCTCAGCATTTGGGACCGGCTTTTCGGGACGCTGCGGCGCGAGCACCAGGGCAGCCTGACGCTGGGCGTCGGCGAATTCGGCGCGCTGCGCGATCAGCGGCTGGACCGGCTTCTGGTGCAGCCGCTGCTTTAGCGCCGGGTGGTTCCGGTCAAACGCCCCTGCGCGTCGTAATGCCGCACCGTATCGCCGCGGGTCTCGCTGCGGCCGGTCGAGCGGCCCTGCGAATTATGCAGGAATTTGGGCGATCACCACGTCGCGGCTGTCCCGATCCTCCAGTTCACGGCTGGTGGGCACGGTGAACCGCTTCACCACCTCCAGGCCTGTGGCGGAGAAGTAGGCCCGGCCTGGATCGGCCAGCAGGACCACCGCGCCCTGGCCGGCCATCGCCCGCAGCCAGGGCAGGATGCGCGCGGCCATCGGCGCTTCATAACAGATGTCACCAGCCAGAATGACGTCCCAGCGGCAGGGGGCGCCGACCAGGTCGGCCTGCAGCGCGGCGACCGTCACACCGTTTCGGGCCACGTTCAGCCGTGTCGCCGCCACCGCCAGGGGGTCGATCTCGCAGGCCTCGACGCTCGCGCCGGCCATGGCGGCGGCGATCGCGCCGATGCCGCAGCCCGACGCGAAATCCAGCACAGCCAACCCGTGCACACGCGCGGGTTCGTCCAGCAGAAGCCGCGCCAGCGCCAGCCCGCCCGGCCAGGCAAACGCCCAGAAGGGCGGCGCCACCCCATGCGCCTCCAACCACGCCCCCGTCGCCTGCCAGATCGGTGTGATCTCGGTGGCCAGATGCAGCGCGATCTCCGGCACGAATGGGTCGCGCGTCAGGGTGGTGTT
>JACMRO010000058.1 GCA_014376425.1 Rubritepida sp. | reverse complement strand
CTGGCCGACATGCCGCCCGGCTTCACCGACGACGTCGTGGGCTTGGCGTTGCCGGAGTCGCGGCCCGCAGCGGTGCTGGTGCCATTGGTGATGCACGCCCAGCCCGCCATCCTCCTCACCCTGCGCAGCGCCGACCTGCGCAGCCATGCCGGCCAGGTCGCCTTTCCCGGCGGTAGGGTCGAAGCGGGCGAGACCGCCGAGCAGGCCGCCCTGCGCGAGGCGGAGGAAGAGATTGGCCTGCCGCGGTCCTGGCCGGTGCTGGTCGGCCGCATGCCGCTCCACCTGACCGGCACCGGCTTCCTGGTCACCCCCGTGCTGGGGATGCTGGCACCAGGCTTCCCGATGGCGGCCGACCCGTCCGAGGTGGCGGAGGTCTTCGAACTGCCGCTCGCGGTCCTGCTCGACCCGGCCTCACCCCGGAGGGAAAGCCGCGAGTGGCGCGGCCGGATGCGCGAATACTGGGTCTGGCCGCATGCGACGCACTACATCTGGGGGGCTACGGCCACCATGCTGGTCAGCCTCGCCCGTGCGTTGCGCGGCGAATATGAGCGCGAGGTGGCCTGAGTGGCGCGCGTCATCTGCTGCGGCCAGATCGTCATGGATCACAGCTTCTCGGTCGATGAGATAGAGAGCCCGCCCTCGAAGGTCACCGCCCGCCGCTACGAGGCCGGGGCCGGCGGCATGTCCGCCCACGCCGCAATCGCCGTGGCCCGGCTGGGTGGCGAGGTGGTGTTCTGGGGCCGGGTGGGGGATGACGCGGCCGGCGAAAACCTGGCCGAAGCCATGCGGGCAGAGGGCGTCAACATCGACGGGCTGAAGCGTTTCAAAGGCGCCCGCACGCCGCTCTCTGCGGTGATCGTCGACAAGCGTGGCGAGCGCAGCATCGTGACCTATCGCGGCGACGGGCTGAGTGCCGATACGGCATGGCTGCCGCTCGACATGCTGGATGGTGCCGGCGCGGTGCTGTGCGACCCGCGCTGGCAGGCTGGCACCGCGGCGGTGTTTGAGGCCGCGCGTGCGCGCGGCGTGCCCTCGGTGCTGGATGCTGAGAAGAGCGAGATGCGCGTGCTGCTCGACCTGGTGCCGTTGGTCGATCACGCGATCTTCGCGGCCCCGGGCTTGCGCATCTTTGCCGGGGTGAAGGAGGCCGCGGCTGGGCTGCGCCGCGCGCTGGACAGTGGGCCGCTGAAGCTGGCCGCGGTGACGCGGGGCGAGGATGGCACGCTGTGGATGCAACCCGGTGACGCCAAGCCGCGCACCACGCCCGCCTTCCGCGTCACCGCCACCAACACCACCGGCGCGGGCGACGTGTTCCACGGCGCCTATGCCCTGGCCATCGCCGAAGGCCAGGCGGTGGCGGACGCGCTGCGCTTCGCCTCGGCCGCCGGCGCGCTGCGCGCGCGCGATGGCGCCACGCCCGACCGCGCGGCTGTCGATGCCCTGCTGTCCGAACCCTGAGGGCTGCTCTACAAGCCGCTGATGCCTGTCGTGATCGCAGCCCTCGCCTTCCTGCTGCCCCTTGCCGGGCTGTTGCTGTGGCGGCACTTCCGCCCCGGGCAGACGCCCAGTGGCTGGTTGGTGCTGGGGGCGGTGGTGGCGGTGGTGCTGGTGCTGGGCGGCGCGCTGTCCTACGGACTCGATCGCAGCATCGAGCGGGGCGAGCGTTATGTGCCGGCGCGGCAATGATCCCATGCCGGCGCGGCAATGACCTCCATGCCGGTGCGGCGATGACCCCATGTCGGCGTGGCAATGCCACCATGCCGGCGCGGTGATGACCCCGTGCCGGTGCGGCAATGGCCCCCATGCCGGCGCGGCGATGACCCCCATGCCGGTGCGGCGATGACCTCCATGCCGGCGCGGCAATGATCCCGGATTTCCTGTTGGGCGGCACGCCTGCGGCGGTGCTGGCGGCGCTGCCGGGAGCGCGCGCGGTGGGCGGCGCGGTGCGTGATCACCTGGCCGGCCGGGCGATCCATGACGTGGACGTGGCGGTGCCGCTGCCGCCCGGGACGACGAGCCGGCTGCTGCGCGCCGCCGGGCTCAAGGTGGTCGAGACCGGGCTGCAGCACGGCACGGTGACGGCGGTGCTGGACCGGCAGCCGGTGGAGGTGACCAGCCTGCGGCGTGACGTGGTGACCGATGGCCGGCACGCCGAAGTCGCCTGGACGGCTGACTGGGAAGAGGATGCGGCACGGCGCGACTTCACCATCAATGCGATGAGCATGAGTGCCGATGGCGAGGTACATGATTTTTTTGGCGGCCGTGACGATCTGGCGGCGGGCCGGGTGCGCTTCGTGGGCGACGCGCGGCAGCGGCTGGCGGAGGATTACCTGCGGGCGCTCCGGTTCTTCCGCTTCTGGGCGCGATACGGGCGGGGCGAGCCCGATGCGGAGGCGCTGGCGGCGATCCGCGAGGCGGTGCCGGGGTTGGGTCGGCTTTCGGTCGAGCGGGTGTGGATGGAGATGAAGCGGCTGCTGGCGGCGGAGGATCCGTCCCCGGCCCTGCGGCTCATGGCAGAAACGGGCGTTCTTCCTGCAATCCTTCATGAAAATGTTCTGGAGGGATTTCCAACATGCGCACCGGACCCAGAGGCGATCACTACTCTGCATCGCCTGCACGCGCCCCAGAATATTCTTCTTCGGTTTGCTGCACTCACACGAAGCATGACTCCGCTGGATTTAAGGGTGGGACCAATGGGAGAGCGCTATCCGTTTTCGACAGTGGAGCTTCTCGCCATTACTGATCTTCTTGAACCCTGGAACCTGTTCCGAGCGGGCAATCCTTCATTGCAGGACACCATGATAACGCCTGCGGATGGTGACTTGCTCGACACGAAGAGATTCAGGATCGGGCGAGGGATGTCAGGCGATATTCAGCATACTCAGTGGCTCAGCACCTATCTTGTCGAGGGGTTTGGAGCTGAGCTGGACCTCGACAGGACTTGGTCGGAAAACCAGTGGGCGCAGCTTCGGCAGCGACTCGTCGACCGTCCGATCCCCACCATGCCGTTAAAAGGCCGGGACGTCGTTGCACTGAAGGTGCAACCAGGCTGGCAGGTCGGGCAGTTTCTGGGCGAGGTTGAGCGATGGTGGATCGAGGGGCGGACCATTCCCGACCGCGAAGCATGTCTCGCCAAGCTTCGCGAGTTGGTCGCGCGGCACAATGGCTGACACACCCCCAAACACCATGGCGCCCACCCTCCCCCTCCTCGCCCGCCTGTGGCGCGACATCCTGCACCCGCTGCGCGCCCGCATCGCGCTGGCCGCGTTCTTCACCGTGGGCCTCGCCGCAATCACCGCCCTCTACCCCATCGTCATCCAGCAGGCCTTCGACCGCTTCAACCGGGGCGATCCGTCGGTCGTCTGGTTCCTGCCGCCCATCATCATCGCCGTCACCGCGTTGCGCGGCGGCTTCCTCTACGCCCAACAGCACAGCCTGCAGGGGACCGTGCTGCGCGCGCTGGAGACCCTGCAGAACCGCCTGTTCGAAGCGCTGACCCGGGCCGACCTGGCCACCGTCACCGCCCTCGCCCCCGCCCGCCAGGCCGCCCGCTTCACTACCGATGCGACGCAGATTCGCGACGCGCTGGCCCGCGCGCTGGGGGGCTTGGGCGATCTCTTCACCATCATCGGCCTGGTCGCCTCGATGCTGTGGCTGGATTGGCAACTCGCGCTGGGGGCGGCACTTCTCTACCCCCTGGCGGCGGTGCCCATCATCCGCATCGGCAAGCGTATCCGCCGCGCCAGCGCCGGCATGCAGGACCGGGTGGGTGAGACGGCCGCGCTGGTTACCGAGAGCCTGTCCGCCGCCCGCGTGGTGCGCGCCTACCGGCTGGAGGCGGCCGAGGAGGCCCGTGCCGCCGCCGCATTCCGTGGGTTGCGGCAATCGCTCTTCGCCATCGCCAGCACCCGCGCCCGGGTCGACCCGGTTCTGGAGGTGCTGGGCGGCCTCACCGTGGCGCTGGTTCTGGGCTTCGTCGGCTGGCGCGTCTCGAACGGGCAGGGGACGATCGGCGAGTTCACCGGCTTCGTCGCCGCCCTGCTTATCGCCTCACGTCCGATCCGTGCGCTGGGATCGCTGAACGCGGCGTTCCAGGAGGGCCTGGCCGGGCTGGCCCGCGTCTTCGCCGTGCTGGACGAGCCGCGCCGGATCGCCGATGCGGCCGGCGCCGTGCCGCTGCCCGCTGGTGGCGCTTCCTCCTTGGGTTTTCCCAAGGTCTCGCTCGAACGCTCCGCTCAGGGCTTCCCTCAGGGCTCCGCTCAGGGCTTCCCCCAGGGCTCCGCTGAGGGCTCTGCTGAGGGCTCCGCTCAGGGCTTCCCTCAGGGCCCCGCTCAGGACTTCGCTCAGGGCTCCCCTCAGGCCTCGCCTCAGGCTTCCCCTCAGGCCTCGTCTCAGGCTTCCCCTCAGGACTCCCCCCTGGACTCCCCCCTGGGTCTGGTCGAATTCCGCGACGTGCACTTCACCTATGGCGCGGGCGAGGCGGCGGCCTTGTCGGGCCTCAGCTTCACCGCTCTGCCGGGCCAGACGGTGGCCCTGGTCGGCCCGTCGGGCGCTGGCAAGTCCACCGCCATCATGCTGCTGCCGCGGCTGCACGACGTGACCGCGGGCGCGGTGCTGCTGGACGGGGCGGATGTGCGCGCCACGCGCCTCGACAGCCTGCGCGACGCCATCGCCTATGTCGGGCAGGAAAGCCTTCTGTTCGACGACACCGCACTGGCCAACATCGCCTGCGGCCGCCCCGGCGCGACCCGTGCCGCGGTGGAGGACGCGGCCCGCGCCGCCGCCGCACATGCCTTCATCGTAGCGCTCCCACAGGGGTACGACACGCCGCTGGGGCCGGGCGGCGGCCGGCTGTCGGGTGGCCAGCGGCAGCGCATTTCGCTGGCGCGCGCGCTGCTGCGCAACCCCCGCGTGCTGTTGCTGGACGAGGCGACCAGCGCACTGGACGCGGAGAACGAGCAGGCGGTGCAACAGGCCATCGCGGTACTGCGTCAGGGCCGCACCAGCCTGGTCATCGCGCACCGGCTTGCCACGGTGCGCGACGCCGACCTGATCGTGGTGATGGAAGCGGGACGCGCCGTGGAACAGGGCAGCCACGCCGCGCTGGTGGCGCGTGACGGGTTGTATGCCAGGCTGGTGCGGGCGCAGACCTTTACGGCCTGAATTCACTGGCGCGGCAGCGCCGGGCGCGGCACCATTCCGGCGACATAGGATACCACCATGCCCACACGTCGCGCCCTGCTGGCGGCCCCAGCCCTGGCGCTCCCCGCCGCCGCCCAGCCCCGCCCGGTTACTATCACCGTGCCATTCCCGCCCGGTGGGTCGACCGATGTCACCGCGCGATTGCTGGCCGAGCGCATGGCCGGGCCGCTCGGCCTGCCGGTGCAGGTGGAGAACCGGCCGGGCGCTGCGACCGTCATTGGCGCGGACTACGTCGCTCGTGCCGCGCCCGATGGCCACACCATGCTGATCGCGTCCGGCTCCACGCTCACCATCAACCCGCACATCATCCGCAACATTCCCTACCGCCTGGCCGATTTCGCGCCCGTGACGCTGATCTCGACCCTGCCTTTCGCCATCGTGGCGCGGCCCGACGGCCCCGCGACGCTGCAGGCGCTGATGGAACAGGCCCGCGGCCGCCCCTTCACCTACGGCACCAACGGCCCGTCCAGCTTCAACAATATCGCCATGCTGCTGGTGAACGACGCCTTCGGTGTGCGGATGACCGACATCACCTACCGGGGCGACGCGCAGCAGGTGGCCGATTTCCTGGGTGGGCGGCTGGATCTGCTGGTGGTGGGCGGCGCCACCGGGCTGGCGCAGCACCGCGCCGGCACGGGCCGTATCCTGGCCTGGACCGGCGACCGGCGGATGCCTGGCCACGAGGAGGTTCCGCTGGTCGCGGACCTGCACCCCGATGTGGTGGCGCAGACCTGGTTCGGGCTGCTGGTGCCGGCGCGCAGCCCGCCCGCGATGGTGCAGCGGCTGACCGCCGCCGCCGTCCAGGCCATCCAGACCGCCGACATGCGCGGGCGGCTGCTGGCCGACGGCATGTTCGCCGCCGGCAGCACGGCGGCCGAGTTCGCCCGCTTCCTGCAGGTGGAGAGCGACCGCTGGGCACCACTGCTGCGGCGGCTGGACCTTTCAGGATAGCGCGCCTGCCGGGCCAATCAGCAGCCCGGCGCTCCGTCGCGCAGCAGCCACACTACCGCGCGAGCGTGGCCCGGGCGCCCGCGATCAGCGGCAGAGCCTCATCATCGCTGCGGACCAGCGCCTCGAACCCCGCGCGGAGTCCGGCGGTGGCGGCGCGCAGCCGGCGCAATTCCTGGCTCACATCGCCGCCCGGTAGTAACGCGAGCCTGGCCAGAGCCACTTCGTGAATCTGCCATTGCCGGCGCATCTGCCAGCCATGGCTCGCCATTTCCGCAGCAAAGGCGGGCCGCAGGCCCACTCGGGCTTCTACCGGCCGGTAGGGCGCCAGCTCGCTTGCGTCGATGCCGGCGACGCGCATCAGGTCGTCGCCCAGCGCCATCGCCTCCGCCCGCCTTTCGGCCAGCGGGGCGGCGGCGGGGGTGGGGTCGAATTGGTTCGCGGTGCTGGCCAGCGCGGAGAAATAGCCGGCCAGCGCGCCGGCGTGCCGGAAAGCAAGTTCGGTCAGCGCCTGCCGGTCCATGATGCCGCAGCGTTCGGCGGCGGCCTGGTCCAGGCTGGCGGGCATCGCGCAATCGGCTGGCGGCGGGGGCGCGATCGCACTGCGCGACCCCCGCCCCCGCTCTTGTCCCTGCCCTTGCCTTTGCCCCCTGGCCGGCGGCGGCTTCTGCAGTGACGGCAGGGCGATCAGCCGCACCTGTCGCGCCTCGGCCTGGAAGCCATCGACATAGGCCTGGGTGGCCGCGGCATAGGCCTGGTGGCGCGCCGGTGGCGTGGCGCAGGCGGCCAGCGCCAGCAACGTTGGAAGGGCCAGGAGCTTTGATACCAGGGGCTTCAATACATCGTGCTCCGAACCCGCTCGGGATAGGTGCTGTCCATCGTCGCGCTCTCCACCAGGCCCGGCACCTGGCTGGCCATCAACTGCCCTATGCTGGGCAGGCCCTCGGGCCGCGCCCGCCCATCCCACAGCTTCGAGCGCATGAGCGCTTTGGCGCATTGCATGAACAGGCTGGTGACGCGGATCACCAGCAGCGAGGTCGGCTCCCGCCCCTGGGCCACGTGGCGGGCGCGCAGCACGGGGTCGGTGGTGATCCGCGCGTGGCCATGCACCCGCAGCGTCTCGCCGCCACCGGGCACCATGAACAGCAGGGAGACGCGGTCGTCCTCCAGGATGTCGCGCAGCGCGTCGATGCGGTTGTTGCCGCGCCGGTCAGGCAGGATCAGCGTATGTTCGTCCACCACCGCCACGAAGCCCGCCGGGTCGCCGCGCGGGGTAATGTGGATGCCGCGCTGCCCTTGCGTGCCCAACAGCACGAAGGGGGAGGCGGCGATGAAGCGCGCGGTCACGGCATCGATCCGTCCGCCCACCTTCCCGCGCACCAGCTCGCTTGGCGTGTCGTAGAGCGATTCCAGCGCGTCCAGGCTGTGGACGCCGAAAGGGTCTGGGCTGGGCTGCATGTCCATCCCGACAATCTGCCCGCGCCGTCGCGCCGTGGCCAGCGCTTTCGCCACAGTGGCGAAGCGCCGATATGCGGGCTATACCCGGCTCTGTTCAACCAATCTCTGAGGTCGCGGGCGCCCATGGCCGGCCATTCGCAATTCAAGAACATCATGCACCGCAAGGGCGGGCAGGACGCCAAGCGCGCCCGCGCCTTCGCCAAGATCGGCCGCGAGATCACCGTCGCCGCCCGCCTGGGCGCGCCCGACCCGGCGCACAACCCGCGGCTGCGTTCGGCGATGATCGCGGCGCGGCAGCAGAACATGACGCGCGACGTGATCGAGCGGGCGTTGAAGAAGGCGCAGGGTGCGGGCTCGGGCGATGACTATGCCGAGGTGCGCTATGAGGGCCGCGGCCCGGCCGGCGTCGCCAT
>JACMRO010000057.1 GCA_014376425.1 Rubritepida sp. | reverse complement strand
GGGTCGAGCTGATGGCCGACCTGGCGCAGCGCGGCGGCAGGCTGCACCAGGCAATGCAGGGGCAGCGGGACCGCGCGCGCCACGGGCTGCTGCGGGTGGGGCGCGGCCTACCCTCGATGCCCGATCTGCTGGGCGGGCTGCGGCAGCGGCTGGAAGATCGTGGCGAGCGGCTGCGCCAGGCGCTGCCCGCGCTGGTCGGGCGGCGGCGGACGCAGTTCGCGCAGCTGGCGCTGCCCCACCCGCGTGAGGGGATTGCCGCGCGGCGGCACGCGCTGGCGCTGCTGCGCGGGCGGATAGGCGCGGCTTGGCGGGCCGGGGTGGCGGCACGGCGGGCAGCGCCGGCTTTCGCCCGCTTCGGCCTGGCGCCGCTGCTGGCGGCGATGGGCCGTAACGAAGCAGCGCTGGGCACGCTGGCGGGGAGGCTGCAGGTGGGACGGATGGCGGCGCTGACGGCACGGCGGGGCGCGATGGGGGCGATGGGCTTCAACGCCGTGCCGCTGCGCGCGGGGTTGCAACGCCGGGCCGCCGCTCTGGACGGGCTGGCCGGGCGGCTGGATGCCGCCTGGGGCGCGGCGCTGGCGCGGCGGCGGGCAGCCCCTGCCCTGCTGCGCTTCACCGCCGCGCCGCTGGAAGCGGCGATGCGCCAGCAAGGCACAGCCTTGGCCGGGCTGTCGGCGCGGCTGGAAGGCGTGGCCTACACCGCTGTGCTGGCGCGCGGCTTCGCGCTGGTGCAGGGCGCGGGCGGCGCCGCCATCACCCACGCCGCCATGGTGCGGCCGGGGGCGGCAATGACGCTGCAATTCCAGGACGGCCAGGTCGCCGTGCGCGCCGACCGGCCGCGCAAGACCGAGGGACAAGGAGAATTGCTGTGATCCCACGTCGCGCTGCCCTCAGCCTGCCGCTGCTGGCGACCCGCCCCGCGGCGGCGCTGGAGGTCGCATCCGAAAGCCAGCAGGGTGGGCTGCTGATCGGCCATGGAGCGCAGGGGCAACGTATGTCGCTGGAGGGCCGGACCCTGCGCGTCTCCCCTGCCGGGGAATTCGTGCTGGGCTTCGGCCGTGACCATGGGCCGGAGGCGATTCTGCTGGCGAACGGCCAGCCGCGCCGCATTGCGGTGGCGCGCCGGAGCTGGGATGTGCAGTCGACCACCGGCCTGCCGCCGGCGCAGGTGACGCCGGACGCCGCCACCCTGGAGCGGATCGTCGCCGAACGGGCACGTCTGGTGGCGGCGCGCGCGGTGGACAGCGCCACCACCTTATTCACCGCCCGGCTGGCCTGGCCGGCGCGTGGGCGGATCAGCGGCGTCTTCGGCAGCCAGCGAGTACTGAACGGTCAGCCGCGGCAACCTCATCTGGGGCTCGACGTGGCGGCGGGGGTTGGCACGCCGGTCAACGCCGCCTGGGGCGGGCGGGTCTCGCTGGCGGCGGAATTCCATTTCTTCGGCAAGCTGGTGGTGCTCGACCATGGGCACGGTGTGAACACGCTCTACGCTCACCTCTCGGCCGTGGATGTCGCGGAGGGGCAATTTATCGGTCAGGGCACGCGGGTCGGCGCGATCGGTGCCACGGGCCGCGTTACCGGCCCGCACCTGCACTTCTCCATGGGCTGGTTCCAGACCTTCCTCGATCCGCAGCCGCTGCTCCCGGCTTAGCGCAGCCCAAGGAAGCCCAGGATGACGAGGACCACGACGACCAGGCCCACGATGTAGATGATGTTGTTCACGAACTTCTCTCCTGCTGGATTGCAGCGAGTGAACGGGGCCGGCCGGGCGAAGGTTGCAGCCTTTGTTCGGGTTAGTCGGCCCGCGCCCCGGCCGCCACCCAGGCGAGCAACCGGCCGCGCTCGGCGGGCGTAATGCCGGTGGTGTTGTTGGGCGGCATCGCCTCGCTTCGGACCTGACCGACCCAGGCCTGCGCCTGGCGCTGGATGCGGCTGGGCGTATGCAGCAAGAAGCCTTTGGGCGGGGCTGCGAAAGCCGTGTTGGTCGGCCGCGGCTGATGGCATTCGACGCAGCGCTGTTCGACGATCTGCCTGATTTCGGCGAAGGCCGGGGCATCGCCCGTTGGCACCGCAGCGCGCGGCGGTGCGATGAACGCCGCGACCAGCACCACCACCACGCCGCCGGCCAGCCAGAAATCATAGACCTGCACGCCCTGGTGCCGCAGGTTGAAGAACTGCCGCACCAGCGCGCCGGCCAGCGCCATCGCCACCAGCAGCAGCCACGCCTTCGGATGCTGCCAGAACATCGGGTAGTGCGGTGAGATCATCAGGAAGATGACCGGCAGCGTGGTGTAGTTGTTGTGCACGCTGCGCTGCTTGCCCGCGCCGCCCCAGCGCGGGTCGATGGCGGTGCCGTTCGCCACCGCGGCCACCATCTTCCGCTGGCCCGGCATGATCACCATCAGCACGTTGGCAGCCATGATGGTGCCGAGCATGGCGCCCACCTGCAGATAGGCGCCGCGGCCCGAGAAGATGCGCGTCGCGGCATAGGCGGTGACCGCAAGGCCCACCACGCCGATGATGGCCATGGCGGCGCCGTTGTCGCCCAGCGGGCTGCGGCTAGCCAGATCATACACCACCCAGCCGGCGACCAGCATGGCGGCGGAGATGGCGATCGCCTCCCACGGTGCCAGGTCGGCCACGTCGGGGTCGATCAGGTAGGTGCTGGCCTGGCCCCAATACATCAGCACGAACAACGCGAAGCCGCTGATCCAGGTCCAGTAGGCCTCCCATTTCGACCAGTGCAGCTTCTCGGGCAGGCGCTCGGGGCCGGCCACGAATTTCTGCTTGTGGTAGAAGCCGCCGCCATGCACCGCCCATTGCTCGCCGCGGATAAGCGGGTTGCCATCCTTCGCCGGCCGCAGCGACTGGTCGAGCCCCATGAAGTAAAAGCTGGCGCCGATCCAGGCCATGGCCGCGACCAGATGCAGCCAGCGCAGCAGCAGGTTGGTCCATTCCAACAGGTAGGCCTGGTCCATCAGCTGCCCCTGTAGGTGGTGTAGCCATAGGGCGAGCAGATCAGCGGGATGTGGTAATGCGCCGCCGGGTCGGACACGTTGAAGCGCAGGCAGACCTCGTCGATGAAGGGCGGGTCGCTCAACACCAGGCCGGCGGCGCGGAAATATCCGGCGACGGCGAACAGCAGCTCATAGGGGCCAACACGCAGTTCGTCCTGCGCCAGGAGCGGAGAGGTGGCGCGGCCATCGGCACCGGTCAGGCCGTCCCGCAGCAATGCCCGCCCGCCCCCGTCCAGCCAGTACAGCCGGTAGCGCATGCCAGCCCCGGGACAGCCCCGCGCGGTGTCCAGCACATGCATCGACAAACCCATCGCCCAACTCCGTCTCGGCCCGGCACCCATCCGCCAATCGCCCGGCTGCCGCAAGCCTGCTGGTGCATGCGCCTGGCCCTGCAGGGCTGGCGGGGTGGTGTGGGCTGCCCGCAAGGGGGGCTGGCCCCCCGGTTCTCCTTTGACTGGCAGGCTGGAGGCTTGTGCGGTGCTGCGGGCACATCCTTCACTCAGCGTTGGTTGCATTGGGCCAGGTGCCCGTCAACGCTGATGGTGAGCGGTTTGCAGCGCGGGGCCGCGTTGATGACGACGCGGTCGATCAAGCCTCGTCCGGCGTTGAGTGCTGCTGCATGGCTGCTCGTAGCCAGTTTCTCGCAAAGGGTTGCGACCATCTGCCGATAGGCAATGCCGAGGTTGGGCATGAGCCGCATGGTCGACGGCTGTGCCTTTACCAGCGAGGTCTGAATGCGGGTCTTCTTGGCTTTGGCGGCCGTTAGCCTGCTCCGCAGCGCGGAACTGCGCAGGCCGCCGGCGATAGCCTCGACCAGATTGGCAAGCTTGCGATCAGCGGCGTCGAGATCACGCTGCGGTTGGGCGCGGGCCTGATCCTGTCGCCCACCAGCCTAGGCTGGGCATCTTGTCAGTCCGTTCTAGCAACAGTCGGCGAATGGCGTGGGCGGCTGAGACAGCGCGGCGCGAGACCATCTTGCCCTCCGGCTTCGATGGGCCGGCAATGCACCGCCTCGCAGCTGCGAGGCGGCAACATGGTAGCCAGCTTCAGCGGGCGGGCAGCCGCTGCAGCATTGCCCGCAATTGCACGATCTCGCGCTCCTGGTCGGTAATGATCGACTGTGCCAGGCGGCGCACTTCAGGGTCGCGGGCGAATTCGAAGGCCACCCGTGCCATGTCGATGGCGCCCTGATGGTGCGGGATCATCCCGGCGGCAAAGTCGCGATCGGCGTTGCCGGAATAGGGCACCGTCATCGCACGGTGCATTCGATCCATCACAGCCATGTAAGCGCGCGTTGCAGGCGTCGCATCGGCCGGAGCGGCCGGCATGCCGGCGTGACCCGCAGGATGAGGCGCCTGCGCCCAGGCCGAACCGGCGCTGAGGGCAATGGCTGTGAGGGCAATCTGCATCGTACGTCGCATGGGTATCTCCGTGTGGTGCGGCAAATTCCTGATGCCAGTCCTATGGTGTCACCAAGTCTCAGTTGTGTGACAAAACATGTCAGAGCCCATGGCGCGGACGGCCCCGTGCTTGCGTTTGATGATGCATTCAGGCGGTGGCTGAAGCCTGCCAGCCGCCAGCCAGCAGGGCCTGCATCACCGGCTGCACGCTGTATTCACCAGTCAACGCGATGTCCCGCCGCTCCAGGTCGGGTGTGACTTCAGCACCGGGGGCGGCGGCCAGCACAATTCTGGTCACGCTCTTGGCGCAGCCGCCACAGGCCATGTTGGCGATGTGAATTCGAATCATCTGAACAATTTCCTTTGTTGCAGCGTGCGGGAGATGGGGCTTCCCCCGATTGGAAGCTGAAGGGTCAGCCGGGCGCGTTGCCTGTCGCAATATGACAAAATATGCCCGCGCATAGCCGGGCGCGTCAGGCCGCCGGTTTTGCAAGAGCTAGACGCACCAGCAACCCCCCCGAAGGCGCTGCGCCCAACTCCAGGGTGCCCTGGCTCGCCTCGGCGAAACGCTGCGCGATGGCAAGGCCCAGCCCGGTGCCCGCTGCGCCGCGTGATGGGTCGAGCTGCATGAAGGGCGCCAAGGCCCGCGCCCGATCGGTGGCGGCGATGCCGGCCCCGTGGTCGATGATCTCGGCCACCAAGCGGGTTTCCTCGTTGCGAATAGTGGGCCTGGCGGCGCCCTTGCCATGCAGCACCGCGTTCTCGACCAGGTTGGAGTACGCGCGCTTCGCCGCCAGGCGGCGTAACGGCAGGATTGCCTTCGAAGGGCCGTCATAGGCCACGTCATG
>JACMRO010000585.1 GCA_014376425.1 Rubritepida sp. | reverse complement strand
GAAGGCAGCCCCGGCGCCTACAGCACCGAGGCGGATGCCGACACCCAGGCCGCCCTGCGGGCTGTCGCGGCCCGCCGCCGCCTGCGACTGCTCAGCGTGGGTGCGGCGGGCCACGACATCCGCATTGGGCGCGCCACGCCGCTGCCTGACGGCCAGGCGCTGGAACTGCTGGCGTTCGGCGCCCGGCAGAGCCTGCACCTGGCCCTGCCCGGCCGCTTCCAGGCCGATAACGCGCTGCTGGCGGCGGCGCTGGCCGGCGGCGATGCGCTGGCCGGCCTGCCCCGCCTGCGCGGCGTGCGCGGCCGCATGGAGCAGGCGGCGACCCTGCGTGGCGCCAGCGCCTATGTCGATTACGCGCATACCCCCGATGCCCTGGCGCGCCTGCTGACCGCGCTGCGGCCGCATGCCACCGGCCGCCTCATCTGCGTCTTCGGCGCCGGCGGCGACCGTGACCCGGGCAAGCGGCCACTGATGGGCGAAGTGGTGGCGCGCCTGGCGGACCAGGCCATCATCACCGACGACAATCCACGTGGCGAGGCACCCGCCACCATCCGCGCCGCCATCCGGGCCGCGGCCCCCGGTGCGCTGGAAATCGGCGGTCGCCGCGCCGCCATCGCCGCGGGGCTGAACCTGCTGCGGCCGGGCGATGTGCTGGTCGTGGCCGGCAAGGGGCATGAAAGCGGGCAGACGGTAGCCGGCGTCACCACCCCCTTCGACGACGCCTCGGTAATCCGGGAACTGGCGGCGTGACCACTCTTTGGAATAGCGCCCAACTGCGCGCCGCCAGCGGCGGCCGGCTATTGGCCGAGGTGGCGGTGCGGCGCGTGGTGTTCGACAGCCGGCAGGTCGCGCCCGGCGACCTGTTCGTGGCGCTGCGCGCGGCGCGGGACGGCCATGATTTCATTGCCGGCGCCTTCGCAGCGGGTGCTGCCGCCGCGTTGGCCGAGCATGGCGACGACCCGCGCACGCTCATCGTGCCCGATACGCTGGCGGCGCTGCATGCGCTGGGCGCCGCGGCGCGTGACCGGGCGCCGGCGAAGATCGTCGCCGTCACCGGCAGCGTCGGCAAGGCGACGGTGGAGGAGATGCTGCGGCTGGCGCTGCGCGCCTTCGGCCCGACCCACGCCGCCGATGCCAGCTTCAACAACCACATCGGCGTGCCGACGACCCTGGCGAACCTGCCGGCAGATGCCGCTTTCGCCGCCATCGAGATCGGCATGAACAGCCGCGGCGAGATCGGCCCGCTGGCACGCCTGGCCCGGCCGCATGTCGCCATCATCAGCAATATCGGTACCGCGCATATCGGCCGGCTGGGCAGCCAAGCCGCGATCGCGGCCGAGAAGGGTGACATCCTCGATGGGCTGGAGCCTGGCGGCACCGCCGTGCTGCCGGCCGACAGCATGTTCTTCGAACAGTTGCGCAAGCGGGCGCCGCGCGTGCTCGCCTTCGGCCTCGGCGCAGCCGACTTCCGGCTTCTGCACCACGCCGACAGGCTTTCGCGCATCGCAACGCCCCTGGGCGAGATCACCTTGCGGCTGAACGCGCCCGGCCGCCACCTGGCCGAGAATGCCTGCGCGGTGCTGGCCGCGGTGCACGCGCTGGGGCTGGACCTGCACCGCGCCGCCGCCGCGCTGGCCCGCTTCGACACCGGTGCGGGGCGGGGCCAGCGTCGCGCCATCATCGTGCCGGGCGGTGCCGCCACGCTGCTGGATGAAAGCTACAACGCATCGGAAGCCTCAGTGCTCGCCGCGCTCGACGTGCTGAAAGTCCATGCGGGGCGGCGTGTGGCGGTGCTGGGCGATATGCTGGAGCTGGGCGAGCACGGGCCTGCCATGCACGAGGCGCTGGCGGGGGCGGTGGCGGAAAGTGCGGACCTGGTCCATACGGTCGGCCCGCTGATGGGGGGGATGCGGCTGCTCCTGCCCGCCCACTTGCGGGGCGAGGCAGCGGCGGACAGCGCCTCGCTCGCCGGGCCGTTGCGCGCATCCCTGCGGGCCGGTGACGCGGTCCTGGTGAAGGGTTCGCTTGGCATGCGGATGGCCGACCTCATTCAAACCCTGGACTCCGCGTCATGATCCCGTTGCTGCTGGCCCCGCTCTCCGACGACTTCATCCTGTTCAACCTGGTGCGGTACCTGACCTTTCGCGCCGGCGCGGCCTGCGTCACTGCGCTGTTCATCGCGCTGGCGTTCGGCAGCCGCATTATTAATTGGCTGCGCAGCTTCCAGCGCGGTGGCCAGCCGATCCGCGAGGATGGGCCGGAAGGCCACCTGCTGACCAAGAAGGGCACGCCCACCATGGGCGGCGTGCTGATCCTGCTGGCTTTGGGCGTGTCGGTGCTGCTTTGGGGCGATTTGCGCAACGGCTTCATCTGGGCGGTGCTGGTCATCACCATGGGGTATGGCGCGCTGGGTTTCTGGGACGACTGGTTGAAGGTGACCAGGCGCAACGTGAAGGGCGTGTCGGGGCGCGCCAAACTGATCGCGCAGGCCGGGCTGGGGCTGGTCGTGGGCATCTGGATGATGTGGCTGCTGCCGAATGGCCTGCACAGCAACCTGGCGCTGCCCTTCCTGAAGGACACGCTACTGCCGCTGTCGGTGCTGTTCCCGTTCGTCGCGATGTTTGTGATGATGGGCGCCTCCAACGCTGTGAACCTGACCGACGGGCTGGACGGGCTGGCGATCGTGCCGGTGATGATCGCGGGCGCGGTGTTCGCGCTGATCGCCTACCTCGTCGGCAACCGCATCTTCGCCGACTACCTGCAGCTGCACGCGGTGCCGGGGTCGGGCGAGCTTGCGGTGTTCTGCTCGGCGCTGATCGGCGCGTCGCTGGGCTTCCTGTGGTTCAACGCGCCGCCGGCCGCGGTGTTCATGGGCGACACCGGCAGCCTGGCACTGGGCGGCGCGCTGGGCGGCATCGCGGTGGCGACCAAGCATGAGCTGGTGCTGGCCATCGTGGGCGGGCTGTTCGTGGTCGAGACCATGTCGGTCGTCATCCAGGTCTTCTGGTTCAAGCGGACCGGGCGGCGGGTTTTCCTGATGGCGCCGCTGCACCATCATTTTGAGAAGAAGGGCTGGGCGGAGGCGACCATCGTCATCCGGTTCTGGATCATCGCCATGATCCTCGCACTGGTCGGCCTCAGCACGTTGAAGATCCGATGAGGCCGTTCGAAGGCCAGCGCATCGCGGTTGTGGGGCTGGGGCGCGCCGGGCTGCCTGCCGCGCGGCGGTTGGCCGAGTGGGGGGCGGCGGTGACGGTGTGGGACGACAGCGAGGCGGCGCGCGCCGAGGCCTCCGGGCTCCATGTCGCCGACCCGGCGCTTGCCTTCGACCATGATGCGCTGCTGCTTTCGCCTGGCATTCCGCATCTGCGGCCGTGGATTCACCCGGCCGCCGCGGCTGCCCGGGCCGCCGGCGCGCCGATCCTGGTCGACGCGGAATTCCTTTATCGCGCGGTGCGCGCCGCGGGCTCCGGGGCGCGCTTCGCCGGCATCACCGGCACCAACGGCAAATCGACCACCACGGCGCTGCTCGGCCACATATTGGAACGTGCGGGCGTGCCGGTGGCGGTGGGCGGCAATCTGGGCCGCGCCGCGCTGAGCATGCCCATCCTGCCCGATGACGGTGTCTATGTTCTCGAAATGTCGTCCTACATGTTGGAACGAATCGACAGCATGCGATTCAACGTAGCCGTGATGCTCAATCTCAGCCCCGACCATCTGGACCGGCATGGCGACATGGCCGGCTACCTGGCTGCCAAGACGCGCATCCTCGCAGGCGCAGGTGTGGCGGTGCTGGGCGATGACGACGACGCCACGCGGGCCGCCTGGCCCGGAGCAATTCACATCAGCGGCGACCATCCCTGCCCTGGCGGGGTGTGGGCCGAAGCGGGCGTGCTGCGGGACGATGCCGGGGTCATCCTGGACCTCGCTGAAGCGCCCACCCTGCCCGGCAGCCACAACGCACAGAACGCGGCGGCGGCCGCCGCCATGGCGCTGCATCTGGGCGTCGGACGCGCCGTGCTGCCCGATGCGCTGCGCAGCTATCCCGGCCTGCCGCACCGGGCCGAACTGGTCCGCACGCTGAGAGGCGTGCGCTTCATCAACGACAGCAAGGCCACCAACGCCGACAGCACGGCGCGGGCGCTGGCCAGCCACGGCCGCGTCATCCTGATCGCCGGGGGCACCGGCAAGGATGGTGGGATAGAAAGCCTGGCGCCCTGGTTCGGCCGGGTGGCCCACGCCTTCCTGATCGGCCGCGACGGGCCGGTCTTCGCCGCCACGCTGGCCGCGGCCGGCGTGCCGCACACGCTGCCCGACACGCTGGACCAGGCGGTACCCGCCGCGGCGGCCGCCGCACTGGCCGGCGCCGCGCCCGTGGTGCTGCTCTCACCCGCCGCCGCCAGCTGGGACCAGTTCACCGGCTTCGACGCGCGGGGCGACCGCTTCCGCGCGCTCGTCCAGGAGCTTGCCTGATGGAAGTCAGCCGCACTGACACCTCCTTCCTCGGCCGCTGGTGGTGGGGGGTGGACCGCTGGACGATGGCGGCGCTGTTCACCCTGCTGATCATGGGGTGCATCATGGCGCTGGCGACGGGTTCAGCCCGCATGCGTGACCTTTCGGCTTGGGCGCAGGTGGTGCGGCAGCTGGTATTTCCGGGCCTGGCGCTGGCGCTCATCATCTCCATTTCGCTACTGCCGACGAAGTGGATCGTGCGGCGGGCGGTGACGGGCGCGCTGGGCGCGTTGCTGCTGACGGCGGCCACCCTGGTGATCGGCACCGAGATCAAGGGCGGCCGGCGCTGGCTGCACATCCTGGGCCAGTCGGTGCAGCCTTCCGAATTCCTCAAGCCCTTCCTGGCGGTGATGTGTGCCTGGGTCATCGTGCGGCTGCAGGCCACCAATCGCTATCTGGGCTTCGCCGCGGCGGCCCTGCCGGTGCTGTTCGCGCTCGCCATCCTCAAGCAGCAGCCCGATGTCGGAATGATCGTCGTCGTGGCCGCGGTGTTCGGCGCGCAGATCTTCATGGCCGGGCTGCCCATGCCGTTGGTGCTGATCGCAGGTGGCGCGGCGGCGGCGATGGGCGTGCTGGCCTACAGCGTGCTCGGCCATGTGCGGATGCGGGTGGATAGCTGGTTCGCCGCCATCGCCGACCACAGGCCGCCCAGCATTCCGCCGACGCAGGAGGAACGCTCCCTGATGGCCTATGGCAATGGCGGGTTGTGGGGGCAGGGGCCGGGCGAGGGCCGGGTCAAGGTCAACCTGCCCGATGCCGATGCCGACTTCGTCTTCGCGGTGGTGGGCGAGGAGTTCGGCCTGGTCGCCTGCCTGCTGATCCTCGCGATCTTCGCCTTCATCGTGCTGCGCGGCCTACTGCGCATGCAGGGCGAGCGCGACATGTTCGTGGCGCTGGCGACGACCGGGCTGCTGACGCAATTCGGCCTGCAGGCCTTCATCAACATGGGCAGCACGCTGCGGCTGATTCCGACCAAGGGGATGACGCTGCCGCTGGTCAGCTATGGCGGCTCGTCCATGCTGGGCATCGCCATCGGCATGGGCATGCTGCTGGCGCTGACCCGCAGGCGTGGGCCGCGCAGCGAGGCCCAGGGGCCGTTGCGCGACATGGGCACGGCGTGAATCCCATCGTCATCGCCGCCGGCGGCACCGGCGGTCACCTCTTCCCGGCCGAGGCGCTGGCGGCGGAGCTGCATGCCCGCGGCGAGGCCTTCGCGCTGTTCACCGATGCGCGCAGCGCGGCCTATGCCAGCACCGCCTTCGCCGCCGGCGAGCGTTTCGTGCTGAGGGGCGAGGGCGTCTCCGGCCGCGGCGTGAAGCGCGCGGCGCGCGGCGCCATGCAGCTGGCCGCCGGGACCTGGCAGGCGCGCAGCATACTCAAGCGCCTGCGGGCCCGGGCGGTGGTGGGTTTTGGTGGCTATCCAGCCATTCCGCCGGCGCTGGCGGCGCTTAGCCTGGCACACCGCCCGGTGCTGGTGCTGCACGAGCAGAACGGCGTGCTGGGCCGCGCCAACCGCATGCTCGCGACCCGCGCCGATCGGCTGGCGCTGTCCTTCGCCGACACCGAGAAGGTGCCTGCAGGCGCGCGCACCGCACTGGTCGGCAACCCCGTGCGGCCGGCCCTGATGGCGTTGGCCGGCCAGCCCTACCCCGGCACCGAGGGCGGCTTGCGGCTGCTGGTGCTGGGCGGCTCGCTGGGCGCGCGGGTGTTCTCCGACCTGGTGCCGGCCGCCGTGGCCGGCCTGCCGGCGGACCTGCGCGGCCGGCTGATGGTGACGCAGCAATGCCGGGCCGAGGATCTGGACCGGGTCCGCGCCGTCTATGCAGGCATGGGCGTACCGGCCGAGCTTTCGCCCTTCTTCGCCGATGTCGCGCGGCATCTGTCGGTGGCGCATTTGGTGGTGGCGCGGGCCGGGGCGTCGACCATCGCCGAGCTGGCATGCGCGGCGCGGCCGGCGCTGCTGGTGCCTTTGCCCAGCGCGATCGACAACCACCAGATGGCCAATGGGCGGGTGCTGAGCGATGCCGGTGCGGCGCAGCTGCTGCCCGAGCAGGGGTTGACGCCGGCGCTGCTGGCCGCGGCGATGGTGAGCTATCTGAACTTTCCAGCGCGGATGGAGGCGGCGGCGACGGCGGGCGCCGCGATTGCCCGGCCAGGCGCGGTGCGCGAACTGGCCGACCTCGTTCTCTCACTGATCAAGGAGCGCCAGTAGATGCGCGCGCTGCCTCTCTCCATTGGAACGATACACTTTGCGGGCATCGCCCGCCGCGGCGCGGCGCAAGGAAGGGGCCGCTGATGCGCGCGCTCCCTCTCTCCATCGGCACGATCCATTTTGTCGGCATCGCCCGCCGCGGCGCGGCGCAAGGAAAGGGCCGCTGATGCGCGCGCTCCCTCTCTCCATCGGAACAATACACTTCGTGGGCATCGGCGGCATCGGCATGTCGGGCATCGCCGAGGTGCTGAACAATCTCGGCTACTCGGTGCAAGGCAGCGACATCGCCGAGGGTGCCAACGTGCAGCGCCTGCGTGCCGCCGGCATCCCCGTCTCCATCGGCCACGCGGCCGAAAACCTGGGCTCGGCGCAGGTCGTCGTCACCTCGACCGCGGTGCGGCGCGACAATCCGGAGGTCCAGGCCGCGCGCATCCGCATGCTGCCCGTGGTGCGGCGTGCCGAAATGCTGGCTGAGCTGATGCGCCTGAAATGGGCCATCTCGATCGGCGGCACGCACGGCAAGACGACGACGACTTCGCTGGTCGCGGCCGTGCTGGAGGCGGCGCGGCTCGACCCCACCGTCATCAATGGCGGCATCATCAACGCCTATGGCACCAACACCCGCCAGGGTGCGGGCGAGTGGATGGTGGTGGAGGCCGATGAAAGCGACGGCTCCTTCCTGCGGCTGCCCAGCACGGTGGCCGTCGTCACGAACATGGACCCGGAGCATCTCGACCACTGGGGCACTGGCGAGGCGATGCGCGAGGGTTTCCGGCAATTCGTGTCGAACATCCCGTTCTACGGCTTCGCGGTGCTGTGCGTGGATCATCCGGATGTCCAGGCGATGATCCCACTGCTGGATCGCCGCATCGTCACCTACGGTTTCAGCCCGCAGGCCGATGTGCGGGCGGAGAAGCTGCTGACCGACCGCCTGGGCGCGACCTTCGAGGTGGTGGTGCAGGACCGCGCCACCGGCCGCGCGCGCAGCCTCAAGCCGTTCCGGCTGCCGATGCTTGGCCAGCACAACGTGCAGAACGCGCTGGCCGCCATCGCCGTGGGCGTGGAGATGGACGTGCCCGATGATACGATCCGCAGCGCGCTGGCGGGCTTCAAGGGCGTGAAGCGACGCTTCACCAGGGTGGGCGAGGTCGGCGGCATCACCATCATCGACGATTACGGGCACCACCCGGTGGAGATCGCCGCCGTGCTCAAGGCCGCCCGCCAGGCCGGTGCGCGCGATGTCATCGCGGTGGTGCAGCCGCATCGCTACTCGCGGCTCGCCGCCCTGTTCGAGGAATTCTGCACCTGCATGAACGACGCCGGCACGGTGATCGTGGCCGATGTCTATGCCGCGGGCGAGGCACCGATGGAGGGCTTCGACCGCGACGCGCTGGTCGATGGGCTGCGGGCGCGCGGGCACCGCTCGGTGGTGCCGCTACCAGGGCCGGAGACGCTGCCGGACATGATCCACGCCGTGGCCCGCCCCGGCGATTTCGTGGTGTTCCTCGGCGCCGGCACCATCACCAACTGGGCCGCGGCGCTGCCCGAGAAGCTGGCCGCGCTGCAAGGCCCGAATTACGCCGGGAGGCGGGCGTGATCGACCTTCTGCCCCGTCCGGCCTTGCGCCCCGCCTGCCTGGGGGGCGTGCGCGGCCGGGTCGAGGCCGGTGCGGCGCTGGCACCCTTCACCTGGTTCCGGGTCGGCGGGCCGGCGGAGTTCCTGGTCAAGCCGGCGGATGCGGCCGATGTCGTCACCCTGCTGGCGGCGCTGCCGGCCGACATGCCGCTCAACGTCATCGGTGCCGCTTCGAACCTGATCATCCGCGATGGTGGCATTCCGGGCGTGGTGCTTCGGCTGGCACGCGGCTTTGCCGATATCAGCGTGGAGCCCGACGGCATCGTCGCGGGTGCCGCGGCGCTGGACATGACGGTGGCCGCACATGCCGCCGCCGCTGGGCGCGTTGGCCTCGAATTCCTCTCGGGCATTCCCGGCAGCATCGGCGGCGCCGTCGCCATGAACGCCGGTGCTTATGGCAATGAGGTGTGCGACGTCCTGGACTGGGCCGAATTCGCCACGCGCGATGGCGTGGTGCGCCTGTCCGCGGGCGAGTTGCACCTTGCCTACCGCCACGCCGAACTGCCGCCGCGCAGCGTCATTCTTCGCGCCCGCTTTTGGACCCGCCCGGGGGACGCGGCACCGCGCATGGCCGCCATCCGCGCGGCGCGTGAGGCGGCGCAGCCCACCCGGTCGCGGACCGGCGGCAGCACTTTCCGCAACCCATCCAATGCCCTCGGGGGGCACAAGGCCTGGGCGCTGATCGACGCCGCCGGCGGCCGGGGCCTGACGCGCGGCGCGGCCCAAGTCAGCGAGAAGCACTGCAATTTCCTGCTCAACCTGGGCGGCGCAACCGCGGCGGATATCGAGGGTTTGGGCGAGGATGTGCGGGCGCGCGTTCTGGCGCATTCAGGGGTTGAGCTGCGCTGGGAGATTGCGCGGCTGGGGGTGGGGGCATGAGGGACATCGCGGTCCTGCTGGGCGGCATTTCGGCCGAGCGCGAGGTCAGCCTCGCCACCGGCGCACAGGTCGTGGCCGCGCTGGCCGAAGCGGGCTTCGCGCCGCGCGCCATCGACGTCACCGCCGATCTGGGCGCGCTGGTCGCGGCACTCACCCAGCCGCGCCCGGATGTCGTTTTCAACGCCCTGCATGGCCGCTTCGGCGAGGATGGCTGCGTGCAGGGCGTGCTGGACTGGCTGGGGCTGCCCTATACCCATTCGGGCGTCCGCGCCTCGGCCCTGGCGATGGACAAGGTCGCTGCCAAGACGCTGTTCTCGGCCGCCGGGCTGCCGGTGGCGCGGCACCGCGAAGTCACCGCGCCAGAGCTGGAGGCGGACGATCCCCTGCCCCGTCCCTATGTCGTGAAACCAGTGAATGAGGGCTCGTCGGTAGGTGTCGCCATCCTGCGCGAGGGCGATAATCGCCGTGCCGAGATCGCCCGTGGCTGGGGCCACGGCCGCATCATCGCGGAGGAATTCATCCCCGGCCGCGAGCTGACCGTGGCGGTGATGGGCGACCGGGCGCTGACCGTCACCGAGATCGGCACCCACCTCGCCTTCTACGACTACGAGGCGAAATACGCCGATGGTGGCAGCCGCCACACCCTGCCCGCCGCGGTGCATCCGGCCGTCGCGCGACAGGCCATGGAGGTGGCGCTGGCGGCGCACCGAACGCTGGGCTGCCGGGGCGTTTCGCGCGCCGATTTCCGCTATGACGACACTGCCGGCGAACCCGGGCGCCTGGTGCTGCTGGAGGTGAACACCCAGCCGGGAATGACCCGCACCTCGCTGCTGCCGGAACAGGCAGCGCATTGCGGCATCGCCTTTCCCGCACTGTGCCGCTGGCTGGTGGAGGAGGCGGCGTATGGCACTTAAACCGCTTCGCACCGCCGCCAGGCGCGACGCCCCGGCCCCCCGGGCCAAGGCCAGCGTCGCCGCGCAGCGCCCCAGCCGCGTCAAGCTGTTCTGGCGCCGCCAGCGCGCTTTGCTGCGCCCTGCCCTGCTTGGCCTCACCGGCCTGGTGGCACTGGCGCTGCTCGGCGTGGGCGTGCTGGCGACCGACCCGGCGGCGCGGCTGCGCGGCGTGGCGCAGGCGATCAGCCACACCGGCCCAGGATTCACCGTCACCGACATTCAGGTCGAGGGGCATGAATACACCCCGCGCCCGATCTTCGAGGCGGCGCTGGGCGTGCGGACGGGCGCCCCCACCCGGGGCATCGGCCGGGCCACCGCCCGCGCCCGGCTGGAGGCTTCGGCCTGGATTGCGGCGGCGCAAGTCGAACGCCGGCTGCCCGGCACCATCATCGTGCGCATCACCGAACGCCGCGCCTTCGCGGTGTGGCAGCGCGACGGCCGTTTCTCGATCATCGACCGCGACGGTGCCATCATGCAAAGCGACAATCTGGGCGCTTTCGGGCCGCTGCCGCTGGTCGTCGGCGCCGGCGCCAACGAGGCGGCGGCCGGCATCATCGACCTGCTGCGGGGCCAGCCGGTGATCGCCGGCCGGGTCGAGGCGGTGGTGCGCGTCTCCGAACGGCGCTGGAACCTCAAGCTGGCAAACGGGCCGGACGTGCTGCTGCCCGAAGGCCATGAGGCCGCCGCCATCGCCCGCCTGGCTGAACTGCATGGCCGCGAGCGCCTACTCGACCGACCCCTTGCCGCCATCGACATGCGGCTGCCCGACCGGCTGGTGCTGCGCCCGCAAGGCACGCCGGCCGCCACCCCAACCACACCCGTCCGGAGTACCCGCGGATGAACTCAACGGTCCCCGCGCGATCGCACAGCGACCGCCGCCATCGAGCCGCAGGCGGATGGAGGGCGTGGCCATGAACCAGCTCGTCCGCTTCACGCCCGCCGCCCACGAGCTGCCGGTGCGCGGCCAGCGCCGCCGCGGCGCCCGCTCGGGCACCTTCGGCGTGCTCGACATCGGCACCACCAAGATCGTCTGCATCATTGCCCGCATCGAGGGCGACGGCACGCCGCGCGCGCTGGGCTTCGGCTGGCAGAAGGCGGTGGGGATCAAGGCCGGCTCGATCATCGACCTCGAGGCGGCGGAGCTGGCGATCCGCGCCGCCGTCGCGCATGCCGAGGAGATGGCGGATGTCCAGCTGCGCGGGGTGATCGTCAATCTCTCCTGCGGCCAGCCGGAATCGCGCGGGGTGAACGTGCAGTGGCCGGTGGGCGGCCGCGCGACGACCGAGACGGATTTGCGGGCCATGCTGCATGAAGGCCGGCGCCGCGCCGAACTCGACGGCCGCACCGTTCTGCACGCCTTGCCGCTGGGCTTCACCGTGGATGCGACGCCGGGCGTGCCAGACCCGCGCGGCATGGTGTGCGACACGCTGAGCGCGCGGCTGCACGTCGTCGACGCGGCGGAAAATGCGCTGTCCAACCTGGGCGTGTGCCTGGCGCGCTGTGACCTCGATGTTGAGGAAGTCGTCAGCGCCCCCTTCGCCGCCGGCCTCGCCTGCCTGGACGACGACGAGATGGAGCTGGGCACCGTCATCATCGAGATGGGTGGCGGCACGACATCGCTGGCGGTGTTCTCCGAAGGCCACCTGGCGCACACGGCGCAGCTGCCGATCGGCGGCTGGCAGGTGACCAACGACATTGCCCGCGTGCTGAGCACGCCGATCGCGCATGCCGAGCGGCTGAAGGTGATGCATGGCAGCGCGCTGGAGGGCGATGACCGGGGCGAGATGCTGCCGGTGCCGCAGGTCGGCGAAAGCGAGGAGCACCTGGCGCGCATCCCGCGCCGGATGATCACCGCGATCATCCGCCCGCGGGTCGAGGAGACCTTCGAGATGTTGCGCAGCCGGATCGAATCTGCCGGGTTGGCGCCGGACATGACCAAGCGTGTCGTGCTGACCGGCGGTGCCAGCCAGCTGATCGGGATGTCCGAACTCGCGGCCCGGGTGCTCGACAGGCCGGCGACCCAGATCCGGGTGGCGCGGCCGCGGATGGTGCGTGGCCTGCCCGAATCAGCCGCGGGCGTGGCTTTCTCGACCCCCATCGGGTTGCTTGGCTGGGCCGGCGGGCATGGCCGCCCGGTGATCGATCTGGGGGCGGCGCCACCGCCTGCCGGCACGCTGCGCAAACTGGCGGCCTGGATGAAGGCGTGGTGGTGACCCCGCCGCGAAGATGACAAATCGACCGCGTTTCCTGTGGATAAGGGGGAACACGGGCGGATCGGCCCCAATACGCCGTATGGCGGGGCAGACACGAATCCAAAAGAGCTCTTAACGTTTTCTGGTCGGAGAACCCCCAATGACCCTGAACCTCACGCTTCCCGTCGCCCAGCACACGGATTTCAGCCCGCGCATCGCTGTCATCGGCGTGGGCGGTGGCGGCACCAATGCCGTCAACAACATGATCGCGCTCGGGCTGGAGGGCGTCGAATTCATCGTTGCCAACACCGACGCGCAATCGCTGGTGCATTCGAAGGCGGACAAGCGCGTCCAACTCGGGCCGCATCTGACGCAGGGGCTGGGCGCCGGCGCCAAGCCCGAGATCGGTCGCGCCGCCGCCGAGGAGGCGACCGATGAGCTGGCCCGGCACATCGAGGGTTGCCACATGGTGTTCATCACCGCCGGCATGGGCGGCGGCACCGGGACGGGCGCCGCACCCGTGATCGCGCGGATGGCGCGCGAGCGGAACGTGCTGACTGTGGGCGTGGTGACCAAGCCGTTCGATTTCGAGGGCGCCAAGCGCAAGCGCGCGGCTGATGCGGGCATCGAGGAGCTGCAGCAGTTCGTTGACACGCTGATCGTCATCCCGAACCAGAACCTGTTCCGCCTGGCAAATGAGCGCACGACCTTCGCCGAGGCCTTCAAGATGGCCGACAACGTCCTGTACATGGGCGTCAAGGGCGTGACCGACCTGATGGTCAACCCGGGCCAGGTCAACCTGGACTTCGCCGACATCCGCACCGTGATGGCGGAGATGGGCAAGGCGATGATGGGCACCGGCGAGGCCGAGGGCGATGAGCGCGCGGTGAAGGCGGCCGAGGCCGCGATCTCCAATCCGCTGCTGGAAGACACGTCGATGCGCGGCGCGCGCGGCGTGTTGATTTCGCTGACCGGCGGCCACGATCTGACGCTGTTCGAGGTGGATGAGGCGGTGAACCGCATCCGCAAGGAAGTGGATGACGAGGCGAACATCATCTTCGGCTCGTCGCTGGACGACACGCTGAATGGCCGCATCCGGGTCTCCGTGGTGGCGACGGGCATCGACATGGCGATGCCCGCGGCCGTGGCGCCTGGGGCCGCGCCACGCCTTGCGCTGGTGACGCCGCAGCCGGCAGCCGCACCACGCCCGGCGATGCAGCCCCCTGCACTGCCGCAGCGCCGGCCGGCCGTGCTGGGCGGCGTGCCCGGTGGGCTGCGGCCATCCAGCAAAGCCGGCGGACAGTCGGTCTATGGCCAGCCCGCCAGCCAAAGCCCGTTGGCCATGCAGCCGCATGCCTATCCGCAGGAGGCCGAACCCGGCCAGCCCATGCCGGCGCCGCAG
>JACMRO010000584.1 GCA_014376425.1 Rubritepida sp. | reverse complement strand
GCGACGCCTGGGCGATGGGGTTCGACGCGCGGCACGTGGCCGGCGTGTGGGTTGGCCGGCCCGATGGCACGCCGCTGCCCGGCGCCACCGGGGCGGCGCTGGCGCTGCCCATCCTGGCGCGGGTGATGGAGCTGGTGCCGGCCGCGCCGCTGGCGCCGTTGCGGGTGCGGGGCGGGGGCGCGGCGCTGGCCGAGGCGGTGGACCAGCTGCGATTGCTGTTTCCGCCGCCTGGCGCGGTGGTGGAACGGGGCGACCTGGTGCTGCGCGCCCAGGGCGGCCAGCGACCGCTGACCTTCCTGGTCGATGGCGCGCCCTTGCCGCGCGAGCCGGCGCGGCGCGACCTGGGCTGGACGCCACCGGGCCCAGGCATCTACCGGGTCACCGTGCTGGACGCGGCGGGGCGCGCGGCCGGCGCCACCATCCGCGTGCGCGGGGAGTGAGGGCGGTTACCACGATGGCGGGCGCATCTTTTCGGCCACCGCGGTTCACCCGACGGCCCAGCGTCGCTAGGCTGCGCCAGGAAGAACCCCCGGGAGCGCCCATGAATCGCCTGCAAATCGGTGACGTCCGCATCACCAGCATCATCGAGCGCGACGGGCCCTGGCGCGTCGCCGAAACAATGTTCCCCGGCGCGCCGCCCGGCGCCGCCCACGCCCTGCTGCCGGCGATGGACCCGCGCACCTACGAGGCGGGCACGAACAAGATGGTTATCACCTACCAGTCCTTCGTCGTCCGCACGCCGCACCACGTCATTCTGGTCGACACCTGCACCGGCGAGGATAAGGGCTACCCGGCGCCGATGGACTACCCGAAACAGCCCTGGCTGGACGGGCTGGCGGCCGAGGGGCTGACGGTGGAAGACGTCGACTACGTCTTCTGCACCCACCTGCACATCGACCATTGCGGCTGGAACACGGTGTTGCGCGACGGCCGCTGGGTACCGACCTTCCCCAACGCCAAGTACATCTTTCATAAGCGCGAATACGCCTATTGGGAGGCGCAGGCGAAGCTCGGGCCCATCGGCAACCACAAGCCCGAGGTCTTCCTGATGAACTGCGCCCCGGTGATGGAGGCCGGCCAGGCGGTGCTGGTGGATGATGATTTCAGCCTGGACGACTGCATCACCATCATCCCCACGCCCGGCCATTCGCCGGGCCATTGCTGCGTGAACATCGCCTCCCGCGGGGCGCTAGCCATCATCACCGGCGACCTGATGCACCACCAGCTGCAAGTGAACGAACCTGGCTGGTCCACCATCTTCTGCGCCGACCCCGAAGCCGCCACGGCCTCTCGACTGAAGATTTTCGGCAGCGTGGCCGATACCGCGGACATGCTGCTGCCGGTGCATTTCCCCAACCCCACCGCGGGCCGGCTGCGCCATACCGCCCAGGGTTTCCGCTGGCTGTTCGTGGATTGACCCCCGGCGCCCCCGGGCGCCAAGCTGATGCAAAGCAAGGAGCCACCCCAATGCTCGACCAGCCACGCAAGATGCTGCGCATCGCCTCGATGCGCGACCGGGTCTCCCCATCCGAATGGCAGACCCGGGTGGACACCGCCGCCTGCTACCGGTTGGTGGCGCTGTACGGCATGGATGACATGGGGGCGAACCACATCTCGATGCGGGTCCCAGGGGAGGACCATAACTTCCTGATCAACCCGTATGGCATGATGTATGACGAGATCACCGCGTCGTCCCTGATCAAGATCGACATCGAAGGCCAGGTGGTCGGCAAGACGGAGTACGGCGATTTCGATTTCGGCATCAACCGCGCCGGCTTCGTCATCCACGCCGCGGTGCACCGCGCGCGGCACGACGCCAACTGCGTCATCCACACGCACACCTGGCCGGGCATGGCGATCAGCTCGTTGGAATGCGGGCTGCTACCGCTAACCCAGACGGCGATGCGCTTCGCCCAGATCAGCTATCACGATTACAACGGCGTGGTGCTGGATGTGTCCGAGCAGGAGCGGCTGGTGCGCGATCTGGGCGTCAACAACGCCATGATCCTGCGCAATCACGGGCTGCTGACGACGGGCCACAGCATTGGCGAGGCGTTCAACGCGCTGCACCGGTTGGAGAAGAGCTGCCGCGCGCAGCTCGCCGCGATGGCGTGCAACGTGCCGATGGCGCAGGTGCCGCAGTCAGTGCTGGACGCGACGTATCAGAATTATCAGCCGGGGACGCGCAGGCCGTATGGGCTGATGGAATGGCCGGCGCTGTTGCGGCAACTGGACCGGCGGAACCCGGGATATGACAGCTAGCAGGCTGCTGAAGAACTGGACGGGTCGGCTGAGCGGCGCCTTTCCGCGCAGGATTCGTTCGTCCCTTGCCAGGATGCAACAGCATCCTGCCGGCGGCCCAGCCTTTCCTGCCCGAAAAGTCCCTCGCCCGCCCTCAGCCGCCAGTTTTTCAGCAGCCTGCTAGGTGTTTGGTCCCGGTGTGTGATGGTGCAACTCTGATCCCAGAGGGGGAGGATGCACTATGGCAGCAGTTCTTCATGGCAGCGCCCGAACAACGCCGCGTGTTCGAGCCGAGCTC
>JACMRO010000583.1 GCA_014376425.1 Rubritepida sp. | reverse complement strand
CCCAGGGTGCGTTGCTCAAGGGGCGTTGCTCAGGGGGGGTTGCTGAGCAGGCCGCCGCTCAGGGGGCGTTGCTCAGCGCGCGTCGCTCACGGGGCGTCGCTCAGGGGGCGTCGCTCAGGGGCGTTGCTCAAAGTGTCGTCGCCATGCCGGCCACCGCCAGGATGGTCAGCAGGCTGGCGGACATGCCGCGCAGGCTCTCCTCGGGCTCCACGTCGATCCATTCCTCCAGGCTGTGCGCCCTGCCGCCGCGGCCGCCGCTGCCGATCCGCAGCGCCGGAATGCCCAGGCTCATTGGGATGTTGGCATCGGTGCTGCTGTCCTCGTAGGCAACGCGGTAGCCATGGTGGGAAACCGCCGCGGTGGCGGCCTGGACGATGGCGCTGGCCTGATCGGTCTCACCGGCCGGCCGGTCGCCGATCGGGATTATGGTGGCGGTGGCCGCGCCGTCACGGGTATCGCGCGTCGCGTTCTCGGCCGCGACCGCGTCGGCCACGATGCGGCGGAACTCCGCATCCAGCCGCGCCAGCTCGGCCGCGTCGCGCGAGCGCAGGTCGACCTCCATCCGGATCTCGTTGGGGATGGCGTTGATCGATGTGCCGCCGCCCACGATGGAAACGCAATGGGTGGTCTGCGGCCGGCGCGGCACCGCGATGGCGCCGATGCCCTGCGCCGCGGCGGCCATCGCGTAGACCGGATTGACCAGGCCGAAGGCGCCGAAGCTGTGCCCGCCCGGCCCCCGGAACATCACGCGGTAGCGCCTCGAACCCACGCCGCCGGTGACGATGCGCTCGACCTCGGGGCTGTCCACCGTCAGGAAGGCGTCGATCTTTCCGGCGTGGCGCCCTGCGGTGAACAGATGGCGCACGCCGCGCAGGTCGCCCGCCCCTTCCTCGCCCACATCGCCCACGAACAGGATATCGGCGCGGGTGCGGATGCCGGCCGCGTCCATCGCGCGCAGGAAGGCCAGGTTGACCGCCAGGCTGCGGGTGTCGTCGCCCACCCCGGGCGCCAGGAGCCTCGTGCCTTCCCGGCGCACGGTGACGTCGGTACCGGCGGGGAAGACGGTGTCGAGATGGGCGGCGACGACCAGCGTGCCGCCATTGCCGAAGCCGCGCCGGCGGCCCATCACATTGCCGACCTCGTCCTGTTCGATCTCCTCAAGACCATGGTCGCGCAGCATGGCGAGGTAGGCCGCGGCGCGCGGGCCCTCGCCGAAGGGCGGGGCGGGGATTTCGGTCAGGGTAATGATGTCGGCCACGGTCCGGTCATGCTCGGCGCGCAGGGTCGCGCGGGCGGCGGCGAAGGCGGGGTGGGCCGCGATGGCCGCGACGGCATCCTTCACGAAGCGCGCGCCCCCGAAAGATCCACCAGTGCGCGCCAACGCGGCGCCTCTGCGGCGATGAAGGCGGCGGCGGCGGCCGGGCTCTCCTGCATCACCGGCACATAGGCGATGCGCGCCAGAAGGGCTGCGAAATCGCGCTGCTCGGCAACCCGGCGGACGCCGCTGTGGAGCCGGATCATCTCGACCTCGGGCGTGCCGGCAGCCACCATCAGCATGTTCCAGGTGCGGATATCGATGCCCGCGGTCTGCGGCGTCTCGGCAAAGCTTGGCACGTCGGGCAACAGCGGCAGCCTTGTGCCGGCGGAGACGGTGAGCGGCAGCGCCGCGCCATTCTGCAGCAGCGGCAGCAGGGTGGCGGGCAGGTCGCAGGCCAGCTCGACCTCCCCCGTGAGGATGGCGTTGGCGGTCTCGGCGCCGCCCCGGTAGGGCACGTGGATGCCCTCCACCCCGGAGGCGCGGATGATCGAGGCGGCAGTGAAGTGCGACACGGTGCCGACGCCCGAGCCGGCGACGCGAATGGCGCCGGGGCGTGCCTGCATATACGCCAGGAACGCGGCCAGGCTGGTCCAGCCCTCGCGCCGCGCACGCTCCGCATTGACCACGCAGAGTACCGCGCTGTCGGTGATCTGCGTCAGGGCGCGCAGGTCCTGCATCGGGTCGAACGGCATCGACTGCATGGCCGGCGTGGCCAGCAGGGTGGCGGCGCCGACGATCCCCAGCACCGAGCCATCCGCCGGTCCCTTGGCCACCGCGTCCGCGCCAACGATGCCGCCGCCGCCGGCGCGGGTCTCCACCGAGACGGGCT
>JACMRO010000582.1 GCA_014376425.1 Rubritepida sp. | reverse complement strand
GGGGCAGGCGCGCGTGTCGGCCAGGGGAGCGCGTTCCCCCTCCCCCCACGCCCAAACCTCCTGGGGTGCAGGGGCCTTTCGGCCCTTGCCGGGGGTGTCGGGGGCAGGGCCCCTGACGAGCGTCCCGCGCAGCCCCCTCACCCCTGCGGCCGGAGTGTCCGCACCACCTCGTCCGAGGGCAGGTAGGCGCGGCCATCGGCGTAGCGCCAGTCGGTCATGACGCCGCGGTTCTGGCGCAGGATAGTGCGGCCGATATAGGCGCCCAGGGTGGATTGGTGGTCGATGGCGCGGAATTCCACTTCGTTCTCGCCGAATGCGGTGGGGAATTTCAGGCCGCGCATGGTCTGTACCATCCGGTCGGTTTCGGTGGAGCCGGCAGCGCGCAGCATGGTGGTGATGGCGGTGACGGTGTCGTAGGCGACCACCGAGCCAAGTTTGGGCGCCTCGCGGAAGCGGGTGGTGTAGGCGGTGCGGAAGCGTGTGTGGTGCGGGTTGTTGATGTCGGCGGCTGGGTAGCCGGTGACGATCCAGTTCTCTGGTGCTTCATCGCCGAGCGGGTCGAGGTATTCGGGTTCGCCGGTCAGTAGCGAGACGACGCGGCGGCGTTCGAACAGCCCGCGGGTGGAGCCCTGGCGGACGAAATTGGTCAGGTCGGCGCCGAAGGTCACGTTGAAGATCGCTTCGGGGTTGGCGCCGGCCAGGGCCTGCACGGTGGCGCCGGCGTCGATCCGCCCCAGGGCGGGGAATTGTTCGGCCACAAAGGTGGTGCCGGGCACCGCGCGGGTCAGCAATTCCTTGAACCATCGCACCGCGGACTGCCCGTATTCGTAGTTGGGCGCCACGGTTGCCCAGCGGCGTGCGGGGAGTTTCGCGGCTTCTTCCACCAGCATGGCGCATTGCATGTAGGTGCTGGGGCGCAGGCGGAAGGTGAAGGGGTTGCCCCGCGCCCAGACCAGTGCGTCGGTCAGCGGTTCGGAAGCCACGAATAGGCGCCGGTTCTGGTTGGCGAAGTCGCCCAGCGCCAGGCCCACATTGGACAGGAAGCCGCCGGCCAGCAGGTGCACGCGTTCGTTGCTGAACAATTCGGCGGCGTGTCGCACGGCGTCTTCGGGGCGGCCGGCATCGTCGCGGAAGATGGTCTCCAGGCGGCGCCCCTGGATGCCGCCGGCGGCGTTCACCTCATCCAGCGCCAGCGCCCAGCCATTCCGGTAGGGCGCGAGGAAGGCTGGCTGGGAGGTGTAGCTGTTGACCTCGCCGATGCGGATGGCTTCAGCCTGGGCATTGGCGATGAACGGCGCGGCGATGAAGGGCGTGGCTACGCCCAGGGCCAGGGTCGCGCGGCGGGTAGCGATCATCGACAGCACCTTCTTCGAATGCCGCATGACAAACCATTCATCGTGGCGACGCAATATCTAAAGCGACGGCGCGTCCGTTGCCCGGCGCAGCCCCACCCAACCCCAGCCGCCGGTTTTTCCACGGGCGCGCTTCAGCCTGTCCTGCGCCGCCCAGAACAGGCGGACGACGCGTTTGTCCAGCCCGGTGGCGCCCAGAATGTCGCCGCCCGGCCACGGCCTGAACGGCGTGCCACGGGCGTAGGACCAGATGGCGATGCGGCGCGTCGCGTGGTCCGTCACGCCCCGGCGGTGGAAGCCCGAGGTGTCGGCCACGATGAGCGTGTTGGCGCGTGCCGCGAACTTCACCGGTGCAGGGTAGCCCAGCCGCGGCAGTTCATGTTCCTCGATCCGCAGCGACCCTTCGCGCGTGCTGCGATCCGGCGCTTTTGCGGCGCCGATGCTGGCGCGGCGTTCCCAGGCCAGGTGCCGCCGCGTCGGGATGTGGCTGCCGGGGACGTAGGTGAACCCTGCCTCCTCCGCATCCACATCCTCCAGGAACAGCCACGATTTCACGGTCGGGTGGAAGGTATCCAGGTGGAAATCCGACTGCACGTCGGGCTCGGCGACGCGGACATTGGAGAAGATGGTCTGGATGAACTGGAATGGCTGCAGCCGGAAACTGCCGACATAGTCGTGCAGCGCGCGATACTGCGGATGCGCCAGGGCAGCGGCGGTGGCCGGCAGGCGGCCCAGCGTGCCGGCATCGAGGGGGATGAGCCGCGTCAGGCTGTAGCCATCGAGATATTCGCGCGCCTCGATGGCGGTAGCGAAGATTTCGTCCCGCATGGCGGCGAAGCGCTCCGCCGGCAGGAAATTCTCGATGACGAGGTAGCCATCGCGCAGGAAGGCCTCACGCTGCGCCGGCGCCAGCCCCCCGGCGCAGGCGGCGCGGCGCCGTTCGGCCATACGCATCGCCAGGCGGCGGCGCGCCAGATGCAAGCCCGCGCGGTTGAGCCCGGCATGGCCCAGCACCGGATTTGCCTCGAAGGACTTGGCACCGGTCGCCAACGCCAGCGCGTGCCACGGCAGCAACGGCCATTGATACCAGGCTGGCATGCGGTGCGTGCTCCCTCGCGGATGGCCTTCTATCGGCCAGTCCAGGGCGGATGCAACCGGCCCCTGGTCCGGCAGCCTCAACCCGCTACACTGGGTTCTCGCAGTCCAGGGGTTCACCATGAAACAGATCTTACCGATCGCGCTTGCACTTCTGTGGTCGGCAGATGCCCTGGCCCAGTTGGCGGTTCCGTCGCCTGGCGCGGCACAGCAGACGGCACGGGCCCGCACCATCAACACGGGTGGCGAAAACGGGGCTTATCACAGCCTGTTCTGCCCGCCCTTCCCACCCGCGCTCGCTCGTTTCTATTTTACCGGCTACGCCTGCACACCCTCGCGCGGGACGCTGGAAAACATCTCCCGCGCGCTGACTGCGCCCGGTGCGATCGGCTTCGCCCAGCTCGACGTCTACTCGCGCGAGGCGGCGCGACGGCCCGATGAGTTCCGGCGCCTGACCCTGATCCGCCGCGACATCGCCTGCGAAGGGCTTTGGATGATCACACGCAACGAACAGCTCAACAATTTGGGTGATGTCCAGGGTTTTGCCCGGCGGATGACGTTCATCCTGCCGCCCGCCGAAAGCGGCTCCTCCGCCAGCTTCGACTATCTGCGCGAGATGGACCCCGAGGGGCTGGGCACGGTGCCCGCGGCCAACATCCGCCGCGTCGCCAACGCCACCGAGGTGATCAACGAGGTGGCCGCCAGCACAAACGGCGCGGTTGGCTTCTTCGTCCAGTTCGCCGACCCGACCAATGCCAATATTCGACTGCTGGTCGAGCGTAATCTGCGCATCGTGCCGGTGGTCAGCCGTGAGCTGCTGCGCGCCCGGGTGGACGACCAGGCGGTGTATGAGGTGCAGGAATTCAACCTCAGCGAAGGCGGCGTTCTGGGCATCGGCGGCAGGGCGCGCACCGCCACCACCGCCTGCACGCCGGTGGCGGTCTTCACCGCGACGCCTGAGGCCCTGCCCGCGGGCCCGGCGCAGGCAGATCAGCGCGACCTGATCCAGCGGCTACGTGAGGTGCCCTCGGCCCAGCTGCTGCCGCAGCAGAGCGCAGTGGCGCGCCTGATTTCTGGAGCCCGCCGGGTCTCCCAGGGGGCGGTCGAGACCATGGTCAGCGCGGCCGAGACGGCCAGGCGCGCGGCACAGCGGGCGGTGAACTGAACGACCGCCGGCAGTCAGGCCGCCTGCACCAGGCCACCATCATCGGCCAGCGCGCGGATATGGTGGTCCGCGCCGCCGAACAGGCTGTCATTCATCGTCAGCCGCTTGAAATAGTGGCCGCAAGCATACTCCATCGTCATCGCGATGCCGCCATGCAGCTGAATGCTTTGTTGGCCGATCAGTCGGCCTGAACGGCCGACCTGCACCTTGACGGCGGCGACGCCGCGGCGCCGCTCGTCGGCGTCCGTCTCCGCCGCTGCCTGCACGGCATAGAAGCTCATGCTTCGCGCCTGCTCCAGCGCCACCAGCATGTCGGCCGCGCGGTGCTGCAGCGCCTGGAAGCTGCCAATTGGCTTGCCGAATTGCTGGCGCGTCTTCATGTAATCGAGGGTCATGGTGTGGGCCATCTCCATGCAGCCCACCGCCTCAAATGCCAGCGCGGCAATGGCCTCGGCCACCACTGCCTCGACCATCGGCAGCCCCTCCTCAGCGATCAGCACGGCGGGCGCCTGGTCGAACTCGACCTCGGCCGCACGGCCGCCATCGACAGTGCGGAAGCCGCGCACGGTGGCGTGCCGCTCGTCGACCAGGAATACGCCGATCCCGCCGCGGTCGCGCGGGCCACCCGCGTGTCGCGCGGTGACGAAGAAGCGGTCGGCGCTGTCCCCATGCAGGACCATCCCCTTGCGGCCATTCACCACCCAGCCGGCGCCTTCATGCCGGGCCGTGGTCGCCACATCATGCAGGTCGTAGCGCGATTGCCGTTCTACCTGCGCGAAGGCCAGCTTGAGCGATCCGTCCGCCACCTGCGGCACCATTGCTGCGCGCAGTTCGGGCGCGGCGCGGCGCAGGAAGCCGCCGCCCAGCACCACGGTCGTGAACCAGGGCTCCAGGGTCAGCGTCCTGCCCATCTGTTCGGCAATGAGGCAGGTATCGATCAGCCCGCCGCCGAAGCCGCCATCCGCTTCCGCGAAAGGCAGCCCCAGCAATCCCTGCTCGGCATAGGCGGACCACATCGCCGTGCTCCAGCCCTCGATGGATTTCATGTGCGTCTTGCGCTGCTCGAACCCATACTGGTCGGCCAGCATACGGCGCACGCTGTCCACCAGCAGCGATTGGTCCTCGGTCAGGTCGAAATCCATCGATTACAGTCCCAGAAAGGCCTTGGCCATGATGTTGCGCTGGATCTCGTTCGAGCCGCCGTAGATGCTCTGCTTGCGCCAGTTGAAATAGGTGCCGGCCAGGCCGAACGCCCAGTCCGGCGCCAGGTCCCACTCGTTGCTGCCCTCCTCATCCGGGTCGCCATCCACCCAGGCATAGGGGCCGGCAGCCTTCATCAGCAGCTCGGACACGCCCTGCTGGATTTCGGTGCCCTTGATCTTTAGCACCGATGTCGTGGGGTTGGGCTTGCCGTCGTGCCGCTTCATATCGGCGGCGATGACGCGCATCACGGTCATCTCCAGCGCCTTCAGCTCAACCTCTATCTCAGTCACCTGCCGGCGGAAATCGGGGTCGTTGATCAGCGGCTCGCCGCCATCCAGCGCCTCGCGCGCGATGATCTTGAGGCGGCGGATGCGCTCGCGGCTGGCACCGACCCGCGCCTGGCCGAACCGCTCATTGCCCAGCAGGAACTTGGCGCAGTCCCAGCCCTTGTTCTCCTCCCCCACCAGCATGTCCGCCGGCACGCGGACGTCGTCGAAGAAGACCTCGTTGACCTCATGCCCGCCCTCGATGGTGATGATCGGGCGCACGGTGATGCCAGGCAGGCCCATCGGGCACAGGATAAAGGAAATCCCCTCCTGCTTCTTGGCCGCGAGGTCGGTACGGCAAAGCAGGAAAATCCAGTCCGCATGCTGCGCCAGCGTGGTCCATGTCTTTTGGCCGTTGATGACCCACTCATCGCCATCGCGCACCGCACGGCACTTCAGTCCGGCGAGATCGGACCCGGCACCGGGCTCGGAGAAGCCCTGGCACCACCAGTCATCCACATTGGCCATGCGCGGCAGGAACCGCTCCTTCTGCGCCTGGGTGCCGAATTGGATGATCACCGGCCCGCACATGTTCACGTTGAAGCCCAGGGGCGACGGCGCCGGCGCCATCTGCAATTCCTCGCGGAAGATGTATTTGCGCGCCGCCGACCAGCCCGGCCCACCCCACTCGACCGGCCATTCCGGCACTGCCCAGCCCTTCGCGTTCAGGATGCGCTGCCACTCCACCACCATCGTCTTGGTCGGGCTTTTCCCGGCTACCATCCAGGTCTTTGTCGCTGCCGGCAGCGCGCCCGCGATGAACGCCCGCACCTCGTGCCGAAAGCCGATGTCCTCTGCGGAGAAGTTCAGGTCCATGGAAAGGCTCCTTGGGATGGGTTGCGCGTCGAGGGCGGCATGGCGATGCAGGCGATGCACCGCCCTGCCCCCATCCTGTTATATGTTGGGGTTTGAGGGGATGAGGCCAGTGCTACCGATATCGAAAACCGACCGCGACCCCACCCCCCTAATCCTGGCCACCAGGGGTGCGGTGGGGCGAAGCCCCCGTGCGGGCCAACCGCGCCCGTCACCCTAGGCCGCCTTCCGCGCACCCGAATTCGCAAAAGACCCGCCTTCCGCCGCGAGGCGTTCGATCAGCGGGGACGGGGTCATGTTGGGGTCGGATGTAGTGGCGGCGTAGTGAACAAGCTTGTCGCGCACGGTCTTGAGGCCCATGCGGTCGGCCCAGAACATCGGGCCGCCGCGCCAGGCGGGCCAGCCGAAGCCGTTGACGAAGATCACGTCGATGTCGATCGCGCGCGATGCGATGCCTTCGTCCAGGATTCGCGCACCTTCATTCACCATGGGAAGGAGAAGCCGTTCGAGGATCTCAGCATCCTCGATCTTGCGGCGGCGGGTCTGCATCTTTTCCGCCATGTCGGGGATGACCTGTTCGACGTCCGGGTCTGGCTGGCGAGTCCGCTT
>JACMRO010000581.1 GCA_014376425.1 Rubritepida sp. | reverse complement strand
CCCCGCCTCGGCGGGCAGGGCGCCGGCGGGGGCCTCCACCCCAGCGGCACGGGCGGGCGGGACGGGCGGTGCCGGCTCGGCGGCCAATGCGGCCTCCACCCGGGACAGGTCGGGGGGGAACTCCAGCCAGTCCGCCGCCCAGCCCATGCCCTGCAGCAATTGCTGCGCCCGCCGGCATGGTGCGGCGCTGCCGCCCAGCAGCCACAGCCCGGCGGCGCCGTGCCGCCAGACCAGACCACCGCCGACATTCGCCGCTTCCTCAAGCCAGGCGGCCGCGATCGCAGGGACGCCCGGCCGCTCGATCCGGATGCCGACGCTGGGGGTGGTCTCGCAGCAGCGCAGCGCCTCGCCCAGCATGGCGGACCGCCCGGGGCGGAGGTTGCTCGTCGCAATGCTCATGGCGTGGAGTTGAGTGGCATGGTCAGCCATCCTGCACCCGGCAGGTTAACCGGGCCTTCGCTGAGGCGCCGCATTCCGGCCGCCGATCTGGCTTTCGCCATCCTGTCATGGTTACCTTATTGTCGCTGCCTGCGGCCCGCCGGGTCGCAAGCAGCCAGGTTGGCTGCAAAGAAAGAACAAATGCCCAAGAAAGTTGTTCCCACCCCGGACCGGCCAGCCGTCTCGCTGCCCGCCGCGGTGCGCCTGTTGCGACGCGGCTCGCTGCTGGTGGTGGGCGATGCGATGCTCGATCGTTACGTCTATGGCCGGGTCAGCCGCGTCAGCCCCGAGGCGCCGGTGCCGGTGCTGGCGGTGGAACGCGAGCTCGCCCTGCCCGGCGGCGCCGGCAATGTGGTGCGCAACCTGACGGCGCTGGGGGCCGCCGTCGCCTTCGTCTCGGTGGTGGGCGACGACCAGCCGGGCAGCGAACTGACCGGCCTGATCGGCGGCCAGCTGCGGGTCGAGCCATGGCTGCTGGTGCAGGGCGGCCGGGCGACGACGACCAAGACCCGCTTCGTCGCCAGCGGCCAGCACATCATGCGCGCCGACCATGAACAGGCCGGCCCGATCCACCCCCGCCTGGCCGACCGGCTGGTCCGGATTGCCACCGACGCGATCGCGGCGACCTCCGTGGTCGTGCTCAGCGACTACCAGAAGGGCGTGCTGTCGGGCGATGTGGCGCCGCGCATCATCGCCGCTGCGCGGGCCGCCGGCCGCCGCGTGGTGGTGGACCCCCGCGGCGGCGCGCTGGCCCGCTTCGCCGGCGCCGACCTGATCGTGCCCGACCCCGAGGAGCTGGCGCTGGCGACCGGGCTGCCGGTGGGCACCGCCGCCGAACTGACCGCCGCGGCGCTGTCGCTCAAGCGCGAAATGTCCTTCGGTGCCGTGCTGGTGCCGCGGGGCCCGGAAGGGCTGACCCTGGTGCATGGCCCCGTGGGCGGGGAATCGGAAGTGCTGCAGCTGCGCGCCGAGGCATGCGACCAGCACGACCCGGCAGGTGCCGGCGATGCGGTGGTCGCGGTGCTGGCGGCGTCCCTCGCGGCGGGGCTGAGCATCGTGACCGCGGCGGAACTGGCGGCGGTGGCGATCGGCATCGTCACCCGCAAGGCCGGCATTGCCGTGGTGCGCGACGATGAATTGCTGGAGGCGCTGACCCCGGGCCTGAATGCAAGGCGCAAACTGGTGACGGTGCCGCTGGCGTCGGAGACGGTGGAACGCTGGCGGCATCGGGGCTGGCGCATCGGCCTGCTGCATCTGGCGGCCGGCGGGGCGGCGGTATGGGACCAGGTGCTGATGGAACAGGCGCGTGGCTGGTGCGACCGGCTGCTGGTGGTGGTGCAGGAACCGGCAGGCCAGGGGGGCGATGAGGGAAGCGGCGAGGGGGGCGGCAAGGCGATGGCCGACTGGCCCGCCGTCGACCTGCTGGCAAGCTGCGACGGCCAGACCAACGAAGCGCTGTTGCGGCTGTTCCGGCCCGATGTGCTGGTGAACGGGCCGCAGGCCATGCCGCTGGGCATGGACGACGAAAATCTGCTGGCCGAATGGGGCGGCAAGCTGCTGCGGGCGGAACTCGCCCAGGCGGCGGAGTAGCTACCCCCCCCGCAGCAGCCGCGGCCCGTGCCGCTCCAGCCAGTCCGTCGCCGCGTGCCGGTGCGGGGTGCGCGCCTCCACCAGCGCCCAGAAGCGCGGCGAAT
>JACMRO010000580.1 GCA_014376425.1 Rubritepida sp. | reverse complement strand
GCCATGGACAGGCCCGGCCGGTACCATTCCAGCATGGTGAATTCGGGCGCGTGACGGTCGGAAATCTCGCCGTTGCGCCAGACCCGCGCAAGCTCGAAGACCGGCCCCGCACCGCCCGCCAGCAGGCGTTTGATCGCGAGCTCGGGGCTGGTGCGCAGGAACAGCGAGCGTGCCGCGCCGGCGCCGAGATGGGGCCGGAACGCGGTCTCGAAGGCAGCCAGGTGCACCTCCGCGCCCGGGCTGAGCACCAGGGCCGGCGTCTCCACCTCGGTGTAACCCTGGGCGGTGAAATGCGCTCGGGTCGCGGCCGTCAGCCGGCCGCGGGCGACCAGGAATGGCAGCCGGGCAGCAAGTCGTTCAGGGTGCCAGTCCGGGCGGGAAGTAGAATGCGCCATTGCGGCCCCTGCCCTAGCGCGGCTAAGCCCGTCGCACCATGGCCACCCTGCGCACCGCCCAAGACCTGCTGGCCCACGGCCTGATCGCACCCGAAGCGTTGGCGGCGACCCGCGCGGTCGAAGCCCGCTACGCCATCGCCGTCACGGAGGCGGTTCGCGCCCGGATCGCGACGCCTGACGACCCGGTCGGCCGGCAATATATCCCCGACGCGGCCGAGCTGCTTACCCTGCCGCACGAGACCGCGGACCCGACCGCCGATGCGCCCTTCACCCCGGTGCCCGGCGTGGTGCACCGCTATCCCGACCGGGCGCTGCTCAAGCCACTGCTCGCCTGCCCGGTGTATTGCCGCTTTTGCTTCCGGCGTGAGCATGTCGGGCCCGATGGCGGTTTGCTCGGCGACGCCGCGCTGGAGACGGCGCTGGCCTGGTTCGCCGCCAATCCTCAGGTCGGCGAGGCCATCCTGACCGGGGGCGATCCGCTGATGCTGTCGCCCCGGCGGGTAACGCACATCCTGGACCGGCTGGCGGCCCTGCCACATATCCACACCCTGCGCATCCACAGCCGCGTGCCGGTGGCCGACCCGGCACGCGTCACGCCCGCGCTGCTTACCGCGCTGAACCGTGACAAGGCGCTCTACCTCTGCGTCCACGCCAATCATGCGCAGGAATTCGGACCAGACGCCGCGCCGGCCCTGCGCGCGCTGCACGCCGCGGGTGTGGTGCTGCTGGGCCAGACGGTTCTGCTGGCCGGGGTGAATGACAGCGAAGCGGCGCTGGAAGGCCTGTTCCGCGCGATGATCGCGCATCGCATCAAGCCCTATTACCTGCACGCGCTGGATGCCGCGCCGGGCACCGCGCGCTTCGCCGTGCCCGATGAGCGGGCGCGCGAATTGCTGCGCGGTTTGCGCGGCCGGGTCAGCGGCCTGGCCTGGCCGACCTTCGTGCGGGAATCGCCCGGCGGCGCCGGCAAGCGGCCGATCGGGCCGGCCTGGGAATAGTTCAGGCGCCACCGCAGCATCCGGGCCGGGCACCGCCTATCATCGGCGCATGCCGGACATCCTTTCCATCGCCCTGGTCTTCCTGCTCGCAGGCTTCGTGAAGGGGGTCATCGGGCTTGGCCTGCCTACCATCGCCATGGGGCTGCTGGGGCTGTGGCTGGCGCCGGCGCAGGCGGCGGTGCTGCTGACGGTGCCGGGGCTGGTGACCAATCTGGTGCAAATGCGCGGACCCGCCTTTCTGTCGCTGCTGCACCGGCTGCGCTGGATGCTGGTGGGCGTGGTGGCGGGCACGGCGGCGGGTTTCTGGCTCTGGGGTGGCCTGGGCGGGCGCTGGGCGTCCATCGGGCTGGCACTGGCGCTGATGGCCTATGCCGCGCTGGGGCTGGCGACGGTGCGCCCGGTGCTGTCGCCACCCGCGGCGCGCCGCCTGGCCTTCCCCACAGGCGCCGCCACCGGCGCGATAACCCCCGCCACCGGCGTGTTCATGCTGCCCATGGCGCCCTGGCTGCAGGCCAACCAGCTGCCGCGGGACGACATGGTGCAGGCCCTGGGCATCGCCCTGTTCGTCTCGGCGCTGTCGCTGGGGGCCGCGCTCTGGTGGACCGGTGGCTTCGCGGGCGGTGCCGGCGGGGGATCGGTGCTGGCGCTGCTGCCGGCGCTGGGCGGGCAATGGTTGGGGGCACGGCTGCGGCGGGTGCTGCCCGAGGCCGTGTTCCGGCGGGTATTCTTCCTGGGCATCCTGGCGTTGGGTAGCCATCTGCTGTGGCGGTCGGCCTGACGCTTCGCGCACGCCCTGTCTTGGCCAGTCTGGCCAGGGGATGGGTCCGCGCAGCCGCAGCACAGCTTCCACGTTCAGCCGGCATGAACCTCGCCCCAAACCTCTCCCCCGGTCTTCTCCCCGGTATCTTTCCCGGTCTTTTTCCCTGGGCGGTCCGCCTCGCGTGCCTCGTGCCCCTGCTGGCCGGCGGCGCGGGTGCCGCGACCGGCTTCGGGTTCCTCGACACGGCGCT
>JACMRO010000579.1 GCA_014376425.1 Rubritepida sp. | reverse complement strand
GCACCGCCAGCGTGTGCTGACCGATGAAGCCGGCGCCGCCGGTCAACAGAACGTGCATGGCAAGGTCCTCGTGGTAGCCTGACCTGAACGGATGACGAGCTCTGCATCCTTTGGCAGTACCGCAGCAGCGCCATTGCGCTGGAGACCAGCAGCTCCACGCAACAGGCAGTGCGCTTCACGCGATGCAAGGGAGGCGGCCGTCATGCCGGCGCGCGCCGCAGTTGCAGCGCCAGCCGGGCGAAGGTGGTGCTGATTTTCCAGGCCGCCTTCATGCCCGCAACCAGGTCGCCCGAGACCTTGCTTTCGCCGCCACGCCGGCAGCGATGGTCGACCGCGATCTCGTGGCAACGCAAGCCGCCGGCGGCGGCGCGCATCTGCATCTCCAGGTTCCAGCCATAGGTCATCTCCTGCATGCCCAGCGCCGCCAGCCGGTCGGCACGAATGGCCCGCATCGGCGACATGTCGGTAAAGGCCACACCATAGGCCTGGCGCAGCAGCAGCCCGGCCAGTCGCGCCGCCAGCATCTGCTGCGGCGTCAGGCTACCTGGCTCGCGCACCCCGCGCAGCCGGCTGCCCATGACGAAGTCGGCCGCCCCGGTCACCACCGGTGCGCAGACGGCCGGGATGAACGACGCCACATCGGAGCCGTCGCCATCGAGGAAGCACAGGATTGGGGTGCGCGCTGCCGCTACCCCGGCGGCGCAGGCGCGGCCATAGCCAGGGGTGGGCTCGCTTACCACCCGGGCGCCGGCGGCCCGCGCCACGGCGGCGGTATCGTCGGTCGAGCCATTATCGACCACGATCACCTCGGCGATATTCTGGGCCAGGGCCTCCCGCACCACATCGCCGATCGGCTCCGCCTCGTTCAGGCAGGGGATGATGACGCTGACCGGCCCCATCATTGTGCCGCCATGGTATGACGGGCTTCGACGAAGCGGCGGGTGGCCGGCGCATCACGCAACGCCGTGCGCGCGAAGGCCGGCGGCTGGCCACCCAGCTCCGCCTCCAGCATGGCGTAGGACGCAGCGTCGTCGATGTCGTACCACATCGGCAGGACCACAGTCTCCAGGCCGATTTCGCCGGCGCGCGCCATGGTAGTATCGAAGACGGTCTCCGTGCTCCACACCATATCCTCGAACAGCCGGGCGTGAACGCGTGCCAGGCCGATCAGGGTGTAGCCACCGTCGAAGGCAGGCGAGATGACCATGCGGTCGCCGCCCAGCACAGCCGCCACCGCGGCCTCGAGAATGGATGGCGGCAGGGTGGGGCTGTCAGAACTGATGAGGATGGCGCCGGCATGGCCGTTCGCCAGCAGGTCGCCAAAGCCCTTCACCAGCCGCGCGCCCAGGTCGCCTTCACCCTGCAACGTGAGCGCGAAGCCGGGCAGGATGCCCAGCAGTTCCGCCTCCGACCCTGCCGGGGTGTAGACGGCGCAGGGTCGTGCCCCGGGATGTTCCAGCCCAGCGATGGTCCGCCCGAGATCGGTGATGAAGCAGGCCGAGATGGCGGCGCATTCGTCCGGCCGCAGGGGAGGCGACAGGCGGGTCTTGGATTTGCCCGGCGCTGGGGTCTTGCAGATGATGGCGACGGCAACGGTGCGCATGGTGGGCTCCTCGCTCATGTCCGGGCCGGGCGGGCCGCCCATAGCGCCCATGCCACGCCAGCCAGCATGGCGCCGCTGTGCAACGCGTCACGCACCCAAAAGGCGACGGCCGCGTCGTTCGGGATGGTGTCGTAAAGCAGGAAGCCGCCGATGGTCGCGGCCCAGAAGGCGGGCGTGCCGAACAGCACCACGAAGGGCAACGCCATCAGGTAATACCAGGGGTAGCCCGAGGACAGGAAGAACAGCCCGGCAAAGACCAGCCAGCCCAGACGCTGCAACCGCAGGACGACGTCGTCATTGTCGGAAAAGCTGAGCCGCAGCGCCAGGAAGCCCAGCAGCGCAAGCCCGCCCAGCAGATAGACCGGCACGATCCAGGCCGCGTCACCGAACACCTGGCGCATGAGCCAGACCAGCCAGAAGGCGTTGCCCGTGGCCAGGCTTTCCTCCTGCGCATAGCCGCCGGCGAAGGCGAACATGCCGGTGCCGACCGAGATGTAGGGCAGATAAAGCAGACCCCCGCCCGCACCCCCCGCCGCCGGCGCCCGCCAGCCCCATGGCCGCCATGCGAAGGGCAGGGCGAGGGCGGCCAGCGGCTTCATCATCGCCGCCACCGCCATTGCCACCGCGCCCAGCACCGGCCGCCGCGACACCGCTACGAGCCAAATGCCGAAAACCGCCATCATCACCATCGGCCCGTCGATATGCGCGCTGCCGCTGATTTCCCAGATCGCCAGCGGGTGCCACACCCAGGCGACGATGCG
>JACMRO010000578.1 GCA_014376425.1 Rubritepida sp. | reverse complement strand
TGGAGACGCCCGAGGAACGCCGCGCCTTCCTGCGCCGGCATGGCGACGCACCCACCCTGGTGCCGGCCCGCCCTTCCAACGCCTTCACGCTGCAGGAGACGGCGCGGGCGGGGGCCGCCACCGCCCTGGCGCATGTCGTCGGCCCCATTGCCCGACTGCTGGTGCAAAAAGCCGAAGCCGGCGCAGCCGATGCGCATGGCTTCATCGACGCGCTCTGCGCCCATGCCACCGCGCAGGAGGCGCCGGGCCTGCGGCGCAGGCTGGAAGGGCTGTTCTGAAAGATGGCTGGCAGCGGCGCGCGGCCGCTGTAGAGTTGCCTGCCCGAGGGACCCGCGCATGGCCAATGAGATGTTCGGCAAATACGAAATCCGCGGCCGCCTCGGCGCCGGGGCGATGGGCACGGTGTTCGACGCTTTCGACCCGGTGATAGAGCGGCGTGCCGCACTGAAGACGGTGCGCAGGCCCGAGCCGGACGACCCGGACGGCGCCGAGGCGATGGGCCGCTTCAAGCGCGAGGCCCAGGCCGCCGGCCGGCTCAATCATCCCCACATCGTCGCGGTCTATGATTATGGCGAGGACGCCCAGGCCGCCTGGATCGCCATGGAGCTGGTCGAGGGCGGCACGCTGAAGGACCCGCTGGACCGTGGCGACCGTTTTCCGCTGCCCCAGACGCTGCGGATCATGGAGCAGGTGCTGGCTGCACTGGACTACAGCCACCGGCGCGGCGTGGTGCACCGCGACATCAAGCCGGCGAACATCATGCTGACGGCGGACGGTCAGGTTAAAATCGCCGATTTCGGCATCGCCCGGATCGAGAACAGCGCGATGACCCAGGTCGGCACCATCATGGGCACGCCCGCCTACATGGCGCCCGAGCAGCTGCGCGGCGAGGCGGTGGACAGCCGCGCCGACATCTGGGCCGCGGGCGTGGTGCTCTACCAGCTGCTGACCGGCGAGAAGCCTTTTGCCGGCGGCTATTCGTCCGTGCAGCACAAGGCACTGAACACCGAGCCGACACCGCCCTCGGCCCTGTCGGTGACCGCACCCCGCGCGTTCGACGGGGTGATCGCGCGGGCGATGGCGAAACGGCCTGACGATCGTTTCGCTCCCGCCAGCGCCTTTGCCGAGGCGCTGCGGGGGGCGATGGCAGCGGCGGTGCCGGAAGACGCCACGATGGTAGCGACGCAGGCACAGATGAAGGCACCGCCGGCCGTCGCCGTGGCGGCCTCGGTGAAAAAGCGGCAACCGGTAGCGCTGATCGCGGGCGGCGCAGGTGTACTGGCTGCGGCTGCGGCGGCGGTGGCGGCGTTTCTGGCCTTGGGCCAGCCTACACCGACGGTCGTGGCGCAGGCGCCCGAGATGCCGCGACCCGGCCCGGCGGCCCCCATCGCCACCGGTGCCGCCCCCGGCACCACCACCGCCCCAACGCTGGCACCGCCCCTGACCCTCGCCCCCGCCCCAACGCTGGCGCCTGTCCTGACGCCCGCCCTGGCGCCATCTATAGGACCAGCCCTGGGGACCACCCCGGGACCCACACTGGGGCCCGCCCTGGGACCCGCCTCGG
>JACMRO010000056.1 GCA_014376425.1 Rubritepida sp. | reverse complement strand
TTGCACGGTCAGGTTGAACACCGGCATCGCACGCGGTGAATGTGCCAGCGTCTCGCCGGTCGGGTCGAGGAGTTCACAGGCAAAATCCTGTGCCTCGGAAATGATGAGGCTGAAGGCGGTGCGGCAGACGGTCAGCCACATCTCCTCCACCACATTCACCAGACGCGCCCACATGATCTCCAACGCGATCGGGTCCGCCTCGATCCGCGCCATTGCGGTTTCGATCGGCATGCAGGGCGTCACGATCGCATCCGCAAGCGGCGCGCTGGCGACGGCGATGCGAAGATTACCCACGGCATCGACCGTTAGCACGTCGCCCGGGGGGATGACGGTCGTGGCTTCGCGTTCCTCCACGATGGCGGGGCCCGGGATGCGGTCACCGGCTTCCAGCGCATAGCGATCCCAGACGCTGGCATCGAAGAAGCCTTCGCCGAAGAAACACCGGCGCGTGCCCTTCTGTTTGGCGCCGCCCGCGGCATCGGCGCCGGCCTGCCGCAGGGCCAGTTGCGGCTCGCGCCCCGCGACGCGCAGCCGGAAGCTGATCGCCTCCACCGCCGCATTCGGCGGCAGCGCGGTGTAGCGCTGCGTGTAGCTCTGGGTGAAGGCGTCGTGGATGGCGGCCAGACTGGCATCGCCGATCGTGCCTTCGGGAAGTGGCACGGCGATTTCGTGGATTTGGCCAACCAAGCGCATATCGGCCTGGCGCTCCACCGTCACATCCTCATCCGGCACGCCCGCTTCGGCCAACATCGCACGGCCCTCGGCCTCCAATGCGGACAGAAGTGCATTCACTGCCGCCGCATCGAAGCCGGCATCCAGCCGCACGGGCATCGACCGCACCTGGTCGAACGACAGCGGCGCCACCAGGAAGCCCAGCGCCGAGGCAGCGCCTGAGGCCGGAGGCACAATCACCTCCGCCACGCCAAGCGCGCGCGCCACCATCGCGGCATAGGCCGGACCAGCGCCGCCGAACCCCACCATCGCGTAACGCCGCGGGTCGCGGCCCTTCTCCACCATGTGAACGCGCGCGGCTGCGGCCATGCTCTCGGTCACCACCTTGGCAATGCCCCAGGCGGCGTCGAGCGCGCTGAGGCCGATCTGCGCGCCGACGCCCGCCACCGCGCGTTCCGCCGCCGCTGCATCCAACGTCATCCGTCCGCCGAGGAAGAAGCCGGGATCATACCAGCCCAGCACGAGGTTCGCGTCGGTCACTGTCGGCTGCGTGCCGCCACGGCCGTAACAGGCCGGGCCAGGATCGGCGCCGGCGCTTTTCGGCCCGACGCGCAGCAGCCCAACCTCGTCGATCACGGCAATCGAGCCACCGCCGGCGCCGATCTCGATCATGTCGATCACCGGGGCCTTGATCGGCAGGCCCGAGCCCTTCTTGAAGCGGTGCACGCGCCCGGCTTCCATCATCGGCGCGATCGAGGCCCGCCCGTTCTCGATCAGGCAGGCCTTGGCGGTGGTGCCACCCATGTCGAAGGAAATGACATCCTTGTAGCCAGCCCGCGCGCCGAACAGTGCAGTTGCCAGCGCGCCGCCAGCCGGGCCGGATTCCAGCAACCGGATCGGGAAAGCGCGTGCCGTCGCCGGGCTGACCAACCCGCCCGCGGAATGCATCAAGCGCAGCGCGCCACGAAAGCCACGTGCCCACAACTCGTGTTCCAACCGCGTCACATATCGGTCCATCAGCGGTTGCACGTAGGCATTGGCGCAGGTCGTGACGCAGCGCTGATACTCCCACAGTTCGGCGACCACATCGCAGGAGACGGAAACCGCAAGCCCGGGCGCCACGCGCGCCACGATCGCCGCCGCCGCCCGTTCATGCGCGGAGTTGCGGTAGCCGTGCAGGAAGCAGATCGCCGCCGCCTGTACCCCGGCATCGCGCAGAGTTTCGGCCGCGGCTTCCACCTGTGCCGCATCCAGCGGCGTCACGACGCGCCCGTCGCGGTCCATCCTTTCGCTGACCTCCAGCCGATACCGGCGCGGCACCAGGGGCTTTGGATATTGCAGAAACAGGTCGTAGATGTCGTATCGCTGCTCGGTGCCCATCTCCAGCAGGTCCCGAAATCCGCGCGTTGTGATCAGGCCGAGCGACGCTCCGTTGCGCTCGATGATCGCGTTGGTCACCAGCGTGGTGCCGTTCAGGATTTCGCCCACCGAAGACAGCGTGATGCCGGCCGCCTCGGTGATCTCCGCCAGCCCCTCCAGGGCTCCGATCGACGGATCGGCGGGGGTGGTCAGGCATTTGTGCAGCCGAATTTGGCCAGTTTGCGCGTCGGCCAGAATGAAATCTGTAAAGGTGCCGCCGATGTCGAAGCCAATGCGGAAGCGATGTGCCGTCACGCGCTTAAGTCCTCGTCTGATGGATTTAGGCTAGGGCGGGTTGAGGCTGATGAAAACCTATCATGCCGTTCTTGGATTTTGGACTTGCGCGCCGCGAAGTGGTTGGCTGGCATCGTGCAGGCAATGAAGCAGAATTGTGGGGATCCTGGGCACGGTGGATTTGATCGACCGTCGCAATACCGTGGCAGTAGGGGGAGGTGCGATGGCGGGTTGGCGGCGTTCGGGTCGGGCTTTGCGTGACCAGCTGGTATGGCCTGGGCGACCACCTGTGGCGCGGCAGCAGCATCGGCGGCGGTTCTGGGCTTTGAAGGCCGTCCCTCACCACAAACCGTCTGTCACGCCTGGACGACAACGCCCGAAGTCTTCAAGTTCAAGCCGTGTCCATCATTCCAGGACCATACACCTAGACCCAGACGCCAAGCAGCAGCTGCTGGATGCGCACCCCATCGGCGTGGGTAGTAACGGCAAGCCCGCGGTGCCCTTCCTCGACACCGTATTCGTCGCTGGCCAGGCGGTGCTGCCGGGTGACCTGATCAACATCGGGCCCTGGTTGCGGCTGCTGGTTGGCGCGCCGACCACATCCGGCACCCGCAACTTCATTCACACCTTCGGCTTGGGCGCCACATTATTGCCAAGCAGCGCAATCGGAACGCTACCCGGACATGCCCAGCTTCAACGGCTGCGCCGGCGCGCGCGCCGATACGCCGGAGATGGTTTTTCACGCTCACCGGCGTCAGGTCGGTCGGCACGCCGACAAGCACAGCCTGTACCGCCCTCAACAAGGCCCATGGGAGTGTCAGGCAGCCCCCCGAACCATGCTATCGTCGCGGACATGCAAACCGCACCCGCCACCCCCCGTGCCATCCTCGTTGGCATCCAGACCCCTGAAGTGGACGATGTGGCGCACGCCGCCAGCCTTGAGGAACTGGCGCGGCTGGTGAAGACCCTGGGCTACGAGGTCGCGGGCGAGGTGTCGCAGCGGCGTGACGGGACCGGTGCCGGGCTGCTGCTGGGCAGCGGCAAGCTGGCCGAGCTGGCGGCGCTGACCGGGGGTAGCGGCGAGGTTGGTTCGATGGCGCCGCCGCCGCGCTCCAAGGCCCGCGATCGCTTCGCCGGTGCCGCCGAACCCGCCCCGCCACCGCCCGTCGGCCGGCCCGAATTCGTCATCGTCGACCACGAGCTCTCGCCCAGCCAGATCCGCAACCTGGAGCGTGCGACTGGCGCACAGGTGCTCGACCGCACCGGCGTCATCGTCGAAATCTTTCACCGCCACGCCAACACCCGCGAGGCCAAGCTGCAGGTCGAGATGGCGCGGCTGAAATACGTGGCGCCGCGGCTGCGCGAAACCGGTGGCGGCGGCGGCCGTCAGCAGGGGCCAGGCGCGGGCGAGACGACGCTCGACCTCGACCGCCGCAAGATCCGCGACCGGATTTCCGAGCTGAAGACGCAATTGGAAGCGGTGCAGCGCGACAGCGACCAGCGCCGCAGCGGACGGCGGGACCAGCTGCGCGTCGCGCTCGTCGGCTACACCAATGCCGGCAAGTCCTCGCTGATGCGGGCGCTGACCGGCAGCGAGGTGCTGGTCGAGGATAAGCTGTTCGCGACGCTGGACACGACCGTGCGCACCCTGCAGCCGGAAACCCGGCCACGGGTGCTGGTGTCCGACACCGTGGGCTTCATCAAGCAGTTGCCGCACGACCTGGTGGCGTCCTTTCGCTCGACCCTGAAGGAGGCGTTGGAGGCATCGCTGCTGCTCTACGTCGTAGATGCGTCCGACCCGACCTGGGAGGCGCAGCTGGAGGTGAGCCGCGACGTGTTGCGCGAGATCGGCGCCGACGCCGTGCCGTCGCGCCTGGTGCTGAACAAGCTGGACCGGGTGGACGCTGCAGGGCGCGCCGCGCTGCGGGCGGCGCATCCCGATGCCATTATGCTCTCGGCCCACGATACGGCGGATGTGGCGGCGCTGCGCGAGACCATCATCGCCTTCTTCGAGGCGTCGATGGTCGAGGATGTGCTGGTGCTGCCCTATGCGAAACAGGCGCTGATCGGCGAGGTGTATGAGAATGCCCGCGTGTTGTCGGAAAGCCATGACGAGACGGGCAGGGTGCTGACGGTGCGCGGCTTGCCCGGCGCCATCGCGCGGCTTCGGCGCAGCCTGGCTGGACATCCCCACGACGTGCCGACAAGCTAAACACAATAGTCGGAGCCCCAGCATGACACTGCTCGATTCCACCCTGGGCCGCCGCGGCCTTGTCGCCGCCGGGCTGCTTGCCAGCCCGCTGGCCCAGAGCCAGCCGGCGAATGCGGTGAATTTCATCGGCTGGTCCGCGGCCGTGGACCAGGTGCGGGCGCAGATCACCGCCTTCCAGGCCGCCACCGGCATCGCCGTCAATTACGAGAACTTTCCCTTCGCCCAGTATCGCACCGCCCTGGTCACCCGCCTCGTCGCCAATGCGCCGATCGACGTGTCCTGGATTTCCGATGCCTGGCTGCCCGAATTCGCCGAGGCCGGGTGGCTGGCCGACATCTCCGACGTGCCGGCGCTGATGCGCTATAACGCCGAGGCGGCGCAGTACTGCACCCAGTCGATGGTCTATAACGGCAAGCAGTATGGCCTGTCCTATTACGGCGACCACATGTCGTTCATGGTCAACACCGACATGCTGGCCCGCGCCGGCATCACCACCCCGCCCACGACGTGGGAGGAGGTGGTGGAGCAGTCGCTGCGGATGAAGGCGCAGGGCATCGCCGAATTCCCGTTGCTGCTGTCGCTGGCCGCCGATACCTGGCTCATCGAATTCGTCTCGGCGCTGACCTTCTCCTTCGGCGGCCGATTCGTCGATGACGCCGGTGCCTCGGTGATGGCCGACCCGGCGCGTGGCGCGGTGCGCGCCGCACGTTTCCTGCGTGAGGCCATCCACACCCATCGCATCCTCTCCCCCGGCGCGGTGGAAACGGGCGAGATCAACGGGTTGCGTGCCTTTGGCAGCGGTGCGCATGCCTTCGCCATCGTGCCCACCTACCGCATCCGCGCGCTGAACGACCCGGCGCAATCCTCCGCCGCGGGCAAGATCCGCCTGGCGCTGATGCCCAAGGGTGGCCCCAATGGCACTCACGATACCTGCGGCTGGATTCGTTTCTACGGCATGACGCCGGGCGCCAAGGCGGACCGCGCGCGGCGCGAACGGACCTTGCGCTTCATGGAATTCTTCGGCGGCCGCGACACCTCGGGCAACTACTCGATGCAGAAGCTGCTGCTGACCGATATGGGCCTGCCCTCCTGTGCCCTGCCGCTGGCGCAGGACCCCGACGTGGTGCGCTTCTGGGACCGCTGGGCCGGTGGCGGCGCGGTGGTGGCGCAGCAGGCCGGGCTGGCGCGGAAGAAGGACACCATCTCCCCCTGGTTCGGCGAATGGGTCGAAACGTCCAACCAGGCCTGGCAGACGGTGTGCCTGGGGCGGGCCGAACCCGAGGCCGCGATGCGCGCCGCCGGCACCAAATGGACGGAGCTGCGCCGGGCCTTCCGGTGATGCGGCTGGGCTATGACGAGCGGAGCGCGGCCCTGCTGGTCGCGCCCGTGCTGGGGGTGCTGCTGGTCGTAGCAGCCTTCCCCATCGTCTATTCATTCTGGGTCAGCCTGCATGACATCGTGCTGACGCGGCCGCTGCGGCGGCCCTTCGTCGGTTTCGACAACTACCTGCGCATCTTCGACGATGCGCGCTTCTGGACGGCCGTCTCCCGCACCACCGTCTACACGCTGGTCTGCGTGGTCGCGACGACTTTGCTCGCCGTGCTGGTGGCGTTGCTGCTGAACGAGGTGTTTCCTGGCCAGCGATTGCTGTCAGCCCTGCTGCTGGTTCCCTGGGCCACGCCATCGGTGGTGAACGGGCTGATGTGGAAATGGATCTACGACCCAACCTACGGGCTGCTGAACGGCTTGCTGGTGCAGGTCGGCCTGCTGGAGCGTTACCGCGTCTGGCTCAGCGACCCGGATATCACGCTGCTGCTGATCGCAAACGCCGCGATCTGGAAGCAGATGCCGCTCGCCGCCCTGCTGATGATCGTAACGATGAAGGCGATCCCCGAGGACCTCTACCGGGCCGCGCGGGTTGATGGTGCTAATGTCTGGCAGCGCTTCGTCCATGTCACGCTGCCGGCGCTGCGGCCTGGGCTGATGCTGGTGCTGGTCTATGAGACGATGATCTCCATCCGCCATTTCGACCTGTTCCTGATCATGACCCAGGGCGGGCCCGGCGATGCTTCGCTGACCCTCTCCTGGCTCATCTATGTCGAGACCTTCCGCTCCTTGCGCTTCGGCACCGGGGCCGCGATGTCCTACATCCTGGCCATCACTACCTTCGCGCTGAGCTGGGCCGTCATCCGCTTCCTGGGCAAGCGCATATGAACCGCCCATTGGCCCCACGCGTCACCCGCGCCCTGCTGCTGACGGTGTTCTCTGCGCTGTTCGTCCTCTACGTCGCGGGGCCCGTTGCCTGGCTGGTTTCGTCATCCTTGCAGACCGAGGCGCAGATCACCGAGGTGCCGCCGAACTGGTTGCCGCCCACGCCCAGCATCGCCAATTTCGAGGCGATCTTCGCAGCTTCCGAACGGGTGGTGACCTATGAGAACCGCCGGCAGGGTGAGGCGCTAACCAGCAACTTCCTGCCCTCTGGCGCGGCCAATCTGCTGCCGGCCATGCGCAATTCGCTGGTCGTCGGCGCCTGGGTCGCAGCGCTCAACCTGCTGCTCAGCGTCACCGCCGCTTACGCCATAGCGGTGATCGATTTCCGGGGCCGAAGGGCCACGCTGTACGTGGCGCTAGCCACCCGCGTGGTGCCGGACATCGCCCTGGTGGTGCCGCTCTTCCTGGTCATCCGCAACCTGGGTCTGATCAACTCGCTAGGTGCGCTGGTGGTGACCTACCTCGCCATCACCGTGCCCTTCACCATTTTCATCCTGATCTCCTACTTCGAGGGCATCCCGCGCGACCTGTACCGTGCCGCGCGCATCGATGGCTGCGGCCACGGTCGGGCGCTGTGGCATGTCTACCTGCCGCTGTCGCTGCCGGCGCTGGTGGCGTCCCTCACCTTCGCATTCCTCACGTCGTGGAACGAATTCGTCTTCGCCCTGGTGCTGACGCAGAATGTGGCGGCGCAGACGCTGCCTATCATCATCTCGGGCTTCATCATGGACTTCACCACCAGCTTCTCCTTCGTGAACGCCGCGGGAGTGATCGCCATCATCCCACCGGTGCTGATGGCTGTGGTGTTCCAGCGTTACATCGTCTCCGGCCTCACCGCCGGTGCGGTCAAGGGTTAGCGCATGGCCCGCATCACCTGCGCCGCACTGACCAAGAAATACGGCGACGTGGTGGCCGTGGATGCGCTCGACCTTGAGATCGCGCATGGCGAGTTCATGGTGCTGCTGGGGCCGTCGGGCTGCGGCAAGACGACGACATTGAACATGATCGCGGGGCTGGAGGAGATCAGCGCCGGCCGGCTGTCCTTCGACGACGCCGAAGTGACCTGGACGCCGCCGCACCGGCGGGAGGTGGCGATGGTGTTCCAGAGCTACGCGCTCTACCCCAACAAGACGGTGCGCGAGAACATCGCTTCCCCACTGCCCTTGCGCCGCCAGCCTGCCGCCGCGATCGACAGCGCAGTGGCGGCGGCGGCCGCCCAGCTCGAAATCACCCACCTGCTGGACCGCCGCCCGAATGAGCTGTCCGGCGGCCAGCGGCAGCGCGTGGCACTCGGCCGCGCCATCGTTCGCAACCCCGCCGTCTTCCTGATGGACGGGCCGCTGTCCAACCTCGACGCGACCCTGCGGCTGTCGATGCGCGGCCTGATCAAGCGGCTGCACCAGGACCTGAAGTCGACCTTTGTCTACGTCACCCATGACCAGGCCGAGGCGATGACCCTGGCCGACCGCATCGCGGTGATGCGCGGCGGCCTGATCCAGCAGCTCGACACGCCCGAGGGCATCTATGAGCGCCCGGCCAACCTCTTCGTCGCGGGCTTCCTGGGCAGCCCGCCGATCAATCTTATCGAGGGCGTGATGGCGGGCGGTGCCTTCAGCCGCGGTGGGTGGCGACTGGCCCTGCCCAACCCGCCGGCGGATGGTCGCAGCGTGACGCTGGGGCTGCGGCCGGAGGATGTGATGGTGGCCGCGCCCGGCCTGGCCCGGCTGGATGCCCGGGTCGAACTGGTCTCGCCGCTCGGCTCCGAGACACATCTGGACGTGGTGGCGGAGGGCGGTCTGAAGCTCACCCTGCGGGTGCCCAAGGAATGGCGGGCCGCGGTGGGCGACCAGATCGGCTTCGGCATCGACCCGGCCCGGCTGCACCTCTTCGACCGGGCGAGCGAGCTGCGGCTGTGACGCCCCTCGGCCAGCGGCTGCGCCGGCGCGAGGACAGGCGGCTGCTGACCGGCGAAGGCTGTTATGAAGCGGACATCCCAGCCCCGCCCGGTTGCCTGCATGCCGTCTTCATCCGCAGCCCGCATGCCCATGCCGGCATCGGCGGCATCGATGCGCGGGCCGCCCTGGCGCTACCCGGCGTGGTGGCGGTGCTGACCGGGGCTGATCTGGCGCCGCTGGCCGCACCGCTGCGCATGGCCCCGCCCATCGAAGGCTTGCAGCCCATGGAGATGCCGGTGCTGCCCACCGACGTCGCACGCTTCGTGGGCGACCCGGTGGCGATGGTCCTAGCGCACGACCTCCGCATCGCACAGGACGCAGCCGAGCTGGTCGAAGTCGATTGGCAGCCCCGCCCGGCGGTCACCCAAATGGCGCAGGCCGCGCCGCTGGTGGACCCGGCACTTTCGTCCAACCGCGTCTCGCACCAGGAATTCGCGACGCCGGGGCTGGACGCCGCCTTTGGGCGGGCCGCCCGCATCGTCACCACGGATTTCGGCCAGCACCGGCAGACCCATGCGCCGATGGAGACCCGCGGCATCCTGGCCTTGTGGGACCGCGGCCGGGAGCACCTCACCCTGCGCGTCGGCACCCAGGCACCCCACCCCTATCGCACCGCCATCGCCGTCCGGCTGGGCCTGTCCGAAGCGCAGGTGACGGTGGACGCCCCCGAGATGGGCGGCGGCTTCGGCCAGAAGATCATCCCGCTGCGGGAGGATTGCTGTATCGCCGCCGCCGCGCGCCTTCTCCGCTGCCCGGTGCGCTGGCGCGAAAGCCGGGGCGAGAACCTGATCGCAGCATTGCATGCCCGCGAGGAACGCATCACCACCGAGGCCGCGGTGTCGGGGGATGGCCGCATTCTGGGCCTGCGGGCCCGGATGAGCGCCGATTTCGGCGCCTGGTCGTTCTTCCCGGCCAACTACATGGCGCGGGTGGTGGCGCTGATCCTGCCCGGCCCCTACCGCATCCGCGAATACGGCTATGAGGTCGATGTCTGGCTGACCCACAAATGCCCGAGCGGGCCGATGCGCGCGCCCATGGCGATCACCGCCTGGGTGATGGAGGGCACGGTGGATGCGATAGCCCGGGCGCTGGCGCTGGACCCGCTGGAGGTGCGCCGCCGCAACAGCATCACGCCGGGCGAGCTGCCCTGGACCACCGCGACCGGCGAGCGGTACGACGCCTTGTCGCCGCTCGCCACGCTGGAGGCGGCGGCGGCGGCTGTCGGCTACGATGCCTTCCGCGCCGCGCCGCAGCCCCCCGGCCGGTTGCGCGGCATCGGCCTGTGCAGCGTCGTCGAGAGCACGACCTATGGCAGCGCCTTCTACCGCGCCGCCGGCATCGCCGGGTCGGGTCATGAGGTGGCCAGCCTGCGCATCGAACCTTCGGGCGCCATCATCGCATCGTGCGGCCTGATGGGGTCGGGGCAGGGCTATGAGACATCACTGGCGCAGGCGGTTGCCGCCGGGCTGGGGTCCACGACCGCGCAAGTCAGCATCCAGCTGGGCCATACCGACGTGGCGCCTTATGGCATGGGCAGCCGCGGCAGCCGGGGGGCGGCGGCCGGCGGCGGCGTGCTCTACCTGGCAGGCCTGGCCCTGCGGCGAAAGCTGCTGGAAATCGCCGCCCATCTGCTGGGGCTGAACGGCCCCGATGCGCTGGAGATACGCGCCGGCCAGGTGGTCCGCCAGGTCGCCGATGGCACGTTGGAGACCGGGCTGACCATCGCCTCCCTGGCGCGCACCGCCCATCTCGACCCGTTGGCCCTGCCGCCCGGCATGCCGCCCGGGCTGCACCACATCGAGGCCTTCGACCCGCCGGCGATGACCTATGCCAATTCCTGCCATGCCTGCCTGGTCGACATCGACCCCGAGACCGGCGCGATCGACATTCTGCGCCACGTCATCGCCGAGGATGCCGGCACGTTGATCAACCCAATGATCGTCGAGGGGCAGACGCATGGCGCGACCGCGATGGGCCTGTCCGGCGCCATGGTCGAACATGCGGCCTATGATGACGACGGCCAGGCGCTGGCCGCCAGCTTCATGGACTACGCCATCGCCCGCGCCGCCGACCTGCCGGGGTTCGAGATCAGCCACCACCCCACGCCCGCCATCGGCACTCCCGCCGGTATCAAGGGCATGGCCGAGGGGGGTACTATGGGTGGCATCGGCGCGTTGATGAACGCGGTGAACGACGCGCTGGCCGGGGTGGGCGCGCGGCTGGACAGCCAGCCGGCCACGGCGCCGCGCATCTGGGCGGCGCTGCGCGGCGGCGGCGCTCAGGCAAGCTCAGGGTAGCCGAGCGCCGCCGCTTCGGCCGCGGCACCGCGTAGTCCGTCCCCTCCAGCGCGGGCGGGCGAAATCGGGCAGGGTGGGGGTGGCGACCAGGCGCAGCTCCTGCCTGGTGACCGCCCAGAGGGCCTCGCTGGTTGGCCACAGTGCGGGTAGGTTGTAGGCTGGCAGGATGACATGAATGGCGGCGCAGGACGGACCGCGGCGCAACCCTTTGCCCGGGCGCCCGCTGCTGGTACCACTGCGGCCCGGGGGCCGTGCCGCGCGATTCGGCGCGACCCCGGTGCTGAACAAGGCCCGTGGGGCCGTACTGACCAGGGGGCCGAGGCCATGAAGTTCACTGTCGACCGCGCCATCCTGCTGAAGGCGCTGGCGCATGTGCAGTCGGTGGTCGAACGGCGCAACACCATCCCCATCCTGGCCAATGTGCTGCTGGACGCCAAGGATGGCACGTTGACGTTGACCGCCACCGACATGGAGATCGCCATCGTCGAGGAGGTGGCGGGTGTGGTGGTCTCGCGCCCCGGCCGCGGCACCGCGCCGGCCGCCACCCTGTTCGACATCGTCCGCAAGCTGCCCGAGAACGCGAAGATCGAGCTGGACCACCCCGGCGGCGACGCGCCGCTGGCGCTGCGGGCGGGCCGCTTCTCCACCGCCATCCTGGCCCTGCCGGTCGAGGATTTTCCCTCCATGACCGAGGGCAAGCTGCCAGTGCGCTTCGCCCTGCCGGCCAATGTGCTGCGCGGCCTGATCGACCGCACCAAATTCGCGATCTCGACCGAGGAGACGCGCTACTACCTGAACGGCATCTATCTGCACGTGGCCGAGAGCGAAGGCGCCCAGGTGCTGCGCGCCGCCGCCACCGACGGCCACCGGCTGGCCCGGGTGGAGGAGCCGATGCCCGAGGGCGCGGCCGGAATGGCGGGCGTGATCGTGCCGCGCAAGACGGTGACGGAGCTGCGCAAGCTGGCCGAGGATACGTCGGACGAGATCGAGATCCGCCTGTCCGAGACCAAGGTGCAGTTCCGCATCGGCAGCATCATCCTGACCAGCAAGCTGATCGACGGCACCTTCCCCGATTACGAGCGGGTGATCCCGCGCGGCAACGACAAGATCCTCAAGGTCGACAAGAAGGAATTTGCCGAGGCAGTGGCGCGGGTTGCCGCCATCAGCAACGAGAAGTCGCGCCCGGTGAAACTGTCGCTCGACCGCAACCACCTGCGGCTGGAAGCCAGCAGCGCCGAGCAGGGCCAGGCGCAGGAGGAGCTGGACGAGGGCAATGTGGAATACAGCGCAGGTCCCTTGGAGATTGGCTTCCAGGCGCGCTACCTGGCGGACATCACCGAACAGATCGGTGACAAGGTGGAGTTCCGTTTCAGCGATGGTTCGGCGCCCACGGTGGTGATGGACGCGGCGCGGCGGGAGGCGCTTTACGTGCTGATGCCGATGCGGGTGTGAGCTAGGCTACGGATGTGAGCGTCTGACTCTCCAGCCGCAGATACGCGACGATTGTAGAGCACATCAGGCCCGGCCAGTTCTTGTAAGGCTGTGCGGGCCCCGGCCGGATGCCTCGGCCGAATGCGGGGCCTTCTGTCCCGACGCGACGTCGACCCATTCACCACGCAAAGTCCATGACGCTCCGCCTTCATCGCCTCACGCTCACCGACTTCCGCAGCTATGCCAGCACCACGCTGGAGACCGGGGCCGGCATGGTCGTCCTCACCGGCCCCAACGGCGCCGGCAAGACCAACCTACTGGAAGCGATCAGCCTGCTGGGGCCAGGCCGCGGCTTGCGCGGCGCCCGGGTGGCGGAGCTTGGGCGGGCTGGGGCCGCCGCCTGGGGGGTGGCAGGCCGCTTCACCGGCGCCTGGGGGCCGTTCGAGATCGGCACCGGCACGCCCCCTGGCACGCCCCCGGACGGCCCGGCCGCGCGCCGCGTCTTCCAGCTCGACGGCGCGCCCGCCCGCAGCC
>JACMRO010000005.1 GCA_014376425.1 Rubritepida sp. | reverse complement strand
CATCGCGCTGGAGATCGACAGCTTCGGCGGCGAAGTGGCGGGCGTGTTTGACTTGGCCGATGCCATCCGCACCGCGCGGGCAGCAAAGCCGGTCTGGGCCTTCGTCGCCGAACATGCCTTCTCGGCGGGCTATGCGCGGCCTCACAGGCCACCTCGATCATCCTGCCGCGCACTGGGGCGGTCGGCAGCATCGGCGTCGTGGTGATGCATGCCGATCTGAGCGGCCAGCTGTCGGACGCAGGCGTGACCGTCACGCTGATCCACTCCGGCGCGCACAAGGTCGATGGCAATCCTTACGCGCCTCTGCCTGTTCCCGTCCGCGCCCGAATCCAGATGGAAATCGACAGCATTCGGACGCTGTTCGCCCAGACCGTCGCAGCAGGTCGCGGTCGCCGCCTGACAGCCGAGGCCGCTTTGGCCACGGAGGCCGAATGCTATCGCGGTGCGGATGCAGTCGCGGCCGGGTTGGCCGATGAAGTGTCCGATCCGGCATCGGCTTTTGCCGCCTTCGTCGCTGCCGTGAACGGGCGCGGCACAATCCGAAGCGCTGGGCCCGGAAGCCCCGCGCAATCGCAACTTTCCAAGGAGTCGATCATGAAACCCAACGCAACCACGGCGACCGAAGTCCCTGCACCCGATGAAACGGAGAGCCAAGCGGCACCAGCGCCCGTCGAGCCGTCGCCCGCCCCGGCGGCTCCGCCCACACCTGTTCCGAGCGAGGCCGCGACTACCCTGGCCCTCGTCCGAGCTGAAGCGGCGGAGCTGGCCACCATTGGGGCGCAGGCATCGCGCTTAGGTGTGACCATCGATGTGGCCGAGGCTGTGCAGAAGGGCATCCGACCGGACGCGTTGCGCGCCTCTGTCCTCAACCAGCTGGCCGCGCGCAGCGATGCCGCTGCCATCGCCGTGGTGCCGCCGCCGAAATCCGCCGCACCGCAAAGCCCGATCATGGCCGCCGCGCAGGCTGCCGCCGCCAAGGCGGGCAAGTCCGCGTAATTCCACAACACCCCCAAAGGAACTGATCCATGCCCACGCTCACCCAACTCCCGCTTCAAGGCGATCTCGTCAAATATGTGCTCGAGCCGAACTTCAACTTTGAATCGGTTGTCCTGCTGATCGGCACCAACTACCTGTTGGGCGCGGTTCTCGGCCTCATCACCGCCACCGGCAAATTCAAGATGGCCGAGGTTGGCGCGGTCGATGGCTCCGCTGTGGCGGTGGCGGTTCTGGCCTTCGCCAGCAATGCGACGGCAGGCGATACCACCGGCGTCATCATTCGCCGCGGACCAGCCATCGTCTCGCGGTCCGCCCTCGTGTTCCACCCCTCGGTCACTGCCGGTGCGCTGACGACGACCAAGCTCAACGAACTGATCGCTGTCGGCATCGTGCCGCGCGCCACCGCCTGATTTCCCCCCAACACCCGGAGACACCAGATGAATGCCATCATTCGCAACCCGTTTGACGCAGGCGGCTATTCGCTTGCCGAAATGACCCAAGCCATCAACATCCTGCCGATCCTCTGGACCCGCCTCGGCGAGATGGGCCTGTTCGCCTTCGAGGGCGTCACGCAGCGCACGGTGATCATCGAGCAGGGCGACGGCGCGCTGAACGTCCTGCCCTCGGTTCCCTTGGGCGCGCCTGCCACCGTGGCCTCCCGGCAGGGGCGCTCGATGCGCTCCTTCGTCTTGCCGTGGATACCACATGATGACAAAATCCTTGCCGCCGACATTCAGGGTGTGCCCGCCTTTGGGGCCAGCGGGGCTGACCAACTGGCGGCTTTGATGCTCCGCAAGCTGACCCTGATCCGCCGCAAGCACGCCCAGACCCGCGAATACATGGAGATGAACGCCCTGCGCGGCATTGCCAAGGATGGCGCTGGCACCACGCTGTTCAACTACTTCACCGAGTTCGGCCTGGCGCAGATTGCGACCGACTTCGTGTTCGGAACCACCACGACCAACATTCAGGGCAAGGTCCGCGAGGTGATGCGCGCGGTGGAAGACAACCTCTTGGGCGAGTCGATGACCAGCATTCATGCGCTGGTCAGCCCGCTGTTCTTCGACCGGCTGATCAGCCATGCCGTGACGCAGGAGGCCTACAAGTTCTATTCGGCGACCGGCGCGCAGCCGCTGCGGCAGGATGTGCGGCGGTCATTTCCGTTCGCGGGCATCCTGTTCGAGGAATACCGCGGCACCGTCACCCTTTCGACCGGGGCTGCGGAACTGCTGATCCCCGCCGGTGAAGGCATCGCTTTTCCGATCGGCACCATCGATACCTTCACAACTTATGGCGGACCAGCCAATCTGATCAGCCTCGCCAACACCATCGGACTGCCGCTCTATGCGCGCCAGTTGATGGATGAGAAGGACCGCTGGATCGACATCATGTCCGAGGCCTCGATCCTGCCGGTCAACAAGCGACCGCGCGCCGCGATCCGCCTGTTCAGTTCCAACTGATCGGGGGCCATGACATGAACGCCTTCGCCACCGCCATGAATCACATCTTCGGCAATGCCGACATGGCGGTGGATGCACTCTGGTTTGCGGGTGGCCTCGGTCCGGGCGTTGCCATCCGCGTCATCCGCAAATCGCCCGACGAGATCACGCAATTCGGTGCCGCGCGCATCTTGTCGGAAACGACAGTGTTGGACGCCCGCGTGGCCGATCTGCCCGCGCCTGCCGCCGGTGATCTGATCCGTATAGGATTGGAGGACTTCCTCGTGCAAGGGGAGCCGAAGCTCGATCGTGAACGCCTGATCTGGACGCTGAACATGAGGACCCCATGAAACTCAATGTCAGCTTCACGCCTGATCTCGTGGCCCTGATGCGTGCCGAGGTTGCTGCGGGCCAGAAGGCGGTCTCGACCACGATGACCCAAGCCGGGACCAGCCTCAAATCCGCCTGGCGGGCGCAGATTACTGGCGCGGGCCTCGGCCAGCGGCTGGCCAACACCATCCGCTCTCAGACCTGGCCCAAGGGCCGCAACAGTCT
>JACMRO010000577.1 GCA_014376425.1 Rubritepida sp. | reverse complement strand
GTAGCGGCCGAAATCCTTCATGGTAATACCGCGGCGGGCGAAGACGGTGGGGCAATGCGCGACGGTCGTGCCGGTGTCGGCCAGGATCGCCAGGTCGTTCCTGGTGTGCCAGGGCGTCGACGGGTGGTCATCGAGGAAGATGCCGTGGCCGATGACGGCGCGCTCATCCAGCAGCCCCATCTCGTGCAGCCACTGGATCGGGGTGAAGCCGTGCCGGCGGGTGATCTCGTGGAACTCGACAACGGATTGCGCGGCGTGGATCTGCCAGGACAGGCCGCGGGAGCGGGCTTCGGCCCGGCTGTCCCGCAGCAATCCCGGCGCGCAGGTGTCGATCTGCGCCGGGCAGGCCATGCCGAAGAGGCGGCCGGAGGGGTGCTGCTCGGCGCGCTGGATGAGGGTGAAGGCCTCTTCCATCGCCTTTTCGCCGGCGGCCTCGTCCCATTCGTATTCGACCACATGGCCGTTCTTGGTGAACCAGCGGGCGGAGCGGAACATCGGCGCGATGCAGACCCGCATGCCGGCCTCGGCAAGCAGGTCGAGCCAGCCGGGATGGGCGATGGAGAGGTCGGCCAGGGTGGTGACGCCGGAGAGCAACAATTCAGAGAGCGCGACGCGCACGCAGTCGGGGATGGCGGAGCTGTCCGAGCGGAAGATCGGCATGAATTCATAGAGGGAGGAGTTGTAAAGGCCAGGGGAGCCGATCTCGTCGAGCAGGCCCTTATTCATGGGCTCGGAGGTCGGGTGCGAGTGGATGTTCACCAGGCCGGGCATCACCAGCATCCCCTTGCCGGAGATGATCTCATCGGCCTCGCCGTCGTAGCCACGGCCGACGAAGGTCAGCACCCCATCGCGGAAGGCGATGGACCCGCCGGGCAGGTAGGCGTGGCGCCCTTCGGAAGCGTCCCAGGCGACGACCAGGTCGGCGTCGCGAATCAGTGTCGTGGTCATCAGCGCACCCTCAGATCCAGGCCGCGATACAGCCCGATGCCGTAAAGCCCATGCGCCCTGGCGCCCTCCACCCGGCGGGTGCTGAACACGCTCAGCTGTGACCGCGCGATCGTCAGCCAAGGCGCCTGCTCCGCCAGCCGGCGCTGCAGCAGCGCCAGCACTTCGGCCCGCCGCGCCGGGTCCAGCGTGGCGCGGGCTTCGGCCAGCCAGGCGTCGGTCTGCGGGTCGTTCCAGTTCATCCGGTTGGGCGTGGGGCGCGTCGCGCTGTTCCAGTACAGGCTCAGCGCATCGCCGGCGCTGATGTAGGGGTAGCTGAGGAAGAAGGCGTCGAACTCCTGGGTCGCCAGCCGGCCCCAGGCCACCGTCGCGTCGTAGAACTGGATGCGCATTTCGATGCCGACCTGGCGCAGCCCCTGCTGCATGATCTCGGCGGCCCGCTGGTTGGTCAGGTTGTTGATGCCGTATGTGACGAAGGTGGCGCGCTGGCCATTCCTGACCCGGATGCCGTCCGGCCCCGGCACCCAGCCGGCCTCGTCCAGCGTACGGCGGGCGGCGGCCGGGTCATGCGCCGGCACCATCGCGTCCGACTGCGCGTCGTAATCCAGGCTGCGCGGGTTGACGATGTTGCGCGCGGGTTCGGCGTGGCCGGACCAGACCGCGCGCACCAGGCCGACGCGGTCAACCGCCTGGTGCGTGGCGCGACGGATGGCGGGGTCGCTGGCCACCGGCCGGTCGATCTTCCAGCCGAAGAAGAAGTCCCAGAAATAATTGGGCTGGTTGCTCACCGTCAGCGTCGGCACCCGCCGCATCGTGTCCCAGAATGCCTCGGGGATGTACTGCGTCACATCCGCCTGGCCCGCCTGGATGGCGGCGACGCGGGGCGCGGCCTCGGGGATCACCCGCCACACGATGCGCTCGACATGCGCCGGCCCCTGGTTCTGCAGCACCGGCGGGCCCCAGCGATAGGTCGGGTGGCGGTTGAGCACGATTTCGTTGCGCGGCGTCCAGCTACCCCAGCAATATGGGCCGGTGCCGTTGAAGCCCTGGACGCCGAAATTGTCGCCCAGCCGCTCGACCGCCGCCGGGTCGACAGCCGAGGCGAAGAACATCGTCAGCTGCGACAGCAATTCGGAATAGGGGGTGTTCAGCTCGTAGATCAGGGTGTGCGGTCCCTGGGCGCGAACCTCCTTCACATCGCCCGCGCGCCAGGCGACGGGGGAGGTGACGCGCGGCGTGGTCCTGCCAATCCAGCGGTTGATCGAATAGGCCATGTCGGCGGCCGTGAAGGGCTTGCCGTCGCAGAAGGTGACGTCGCTGCGCAGATGGAAGGTGTAGATGCGGCCGTCGGGCGAGACTTCCCACCGTTCCGCCAGGCCCGGCCGGATGCTGCGCATGTCGTAATCCATGCTGACCAGCGTGTCGGACAGCATCGTCAGCACCTCGCCCGCGGCCAGCGCCGTGGAGCGGTGCGGATCGTACCGGTCGGCATCGATCTCGCGCATGATGGTGACCTGGCTGCGCGGCTGGGTCTGGGCGAAGGCGGGGAGCGCCAGGCCCAGGCCTGCTGCCAGGGCGATGAGGACGGCGTGACGCGGCATGTTCGGCTCTCCGGAAATCTCCGTACATCGTTATCTAAATCCGCAGGGTCGCCAAGCCGTGACCCTGTCTAGAATCCGCGCCCGAAAATGATCTTGCCCACCCAACGATCAGAGACCGCCGTCAGGCCCCGGCCCACGCCCAGATTGATGTCCAGGCCGCGGAACTGGAAGTCGGTCACGGCGAAGACTTGGTGCGCCTGGCGCCGCGCCAGCACGAAGCCGCCAAGCGGTCCGAGATCGGAATAGGTCTCAATGCCCAGTTGCCACCCCGGCCGGACCTCATAGGCCACCCGCGTCGCGGGCACGAAGCTGTTGCCCTGACGTCCGCCCAACCCCAGGTCCACGATGGGATTGAAGATCACCTCCCATTGGCCACGCCGCATGCCGATGATGGGCCGAAGCTCCAGATTCCAGCGGCTGCGGGAAAAGCGCGGCGACTGCCATGAAAGCTCGGTGTTCAAGCCCACCAGCCAGCCTCGCTCGGCGGCGCCCGGTATCGTCAGCAAGGCGCGCAGCTTGCCGCCACCCAGGAACAGTCGGTCCTGCCGGATGGCGAATGGGGCGTAGGCCCCGAATTCGAGCCATGGCGTGGCGCCAACCGCCAGCTCTGGCGTGCCGTTGAACGCCCTGCTGTTGATCAGCGCCCCCGGATAGTCTGGCCGTCGTGCCCGGAAGCCATAATTCAGATGCTGTTCCAGGCTCCATTCGCCGGGCCGGTTGATCTCGCCATTATAGACCTGGATTTCATCGATGGCACGGGCGGGTTGGGCTCCCAGCACCACGAGCAGCAGCAGCCAGGATCGGACACGTGAGCAAAGAGCGACCGCCATCAGCCTCGGACCTTCCTTGGTACCGCAGCGGGTTATTGGCCCTTATCGGCCGACTGCAAGTGCTCGCCCTCAGCTGCGAAGCCGGGGGTCGAGCGCGTCGCGCAGCGCGTCCCCCAGCACGTTGAATGCCAGCACCACGACAAAGATGGAAAGCGACGGAATCACGCTGATATGCGGCGCAATGAACAGGAAGTTGCGGCCCTGCGCGGCCATCGCGCCCAGCTCGGCGGTGGGTGGCTGGGCGCCCAGGCCCAGGAACGTCAGTGCCGAGCCCAGCAAAATCACCTGGCCCAGCCGAAGCGTGGCAAAGACGAAGATCGGCGACAGGCAGTTGGGCGCGACGTGGCGCCAGATCAGCCGCATGTCCGACATGCCGGTGGCGCGCGCCGCCTCGATGTAGTCGAGCCCCATCACCACCAGGGCCGCGCCGCGCACGATCCGCGCCATCAGTGGCACGGTCGAGATGGCGAGCGCGATGATGACCGAGGTCAGGCCCGGCCCGAAGATGGCGGCCAGCGCCAGGCCGAAGAGGATGGCCGGGAAAGACAGCATGACGTCCATCAGGCGCATGATCAGCCCGTCCAGCCGGCGATAGAAGGCGGCGGCGAAGCCCAGGGCCGCGCCCAGCACGCCGCCGGCGATCAGCGAGGCCAGGCCCATGAATAGCGTGACGCGCAGCCCCATGATGCAGCGCGACAGAATGTCCCGCCCCTGCCCGTCCGTGCCCCACAGATAGTCCCCGCCCGGCGGCTGCATGATGGCCATGAGGTCCGTGGCGAAAGGGTCGCTCGGTGCCAGCATGGGCGCGAAGGCCGCGATCAGCAGGATGAGGATGACCAGCGTCAGCGACAGCGCGCCGCCCACATCGCGCGTCAGCAGCCGCAGCGTGCCATCGCGGGTCACGACAACCGCACCCGCGGGTCGAGCACCGCATACAGCAGATCCACGCCCAGATTGATCAAGATAAAGCCGGCCGACAGCACGATGATGGTGCCCTGCGCCATCGGAAAATCGGCCGAAAGAATGGCGCCGACCGCCAGCCGCCCGACGCCGGGCCAGGAAAAAATGGTCTCGGTGACGACGGCGCCGCCCAGCAGGAAGCCGATCTGCAGCCCGATCAGCGTCACCACCGGGATCAGCGCGTTGCGCAGCGCGTGGCGCACCACCACCCGCAATTCGGACAGCCCCTTGGCGCGTGCGGTGCGAACATGGTCGGCACCCAGGCTGTCGACCACCGCGCTGCGGGTCATCCGCGCCACCGGGCCGATGAACACGCCGCCCAGGGTCACCGCCGGCAGGATGATGGCAAGCAGCCCTTCGCTGCTCCACAGTGGGCCGCCACGGCCGGTGAATGGCAGCAGCTGGTACTGGAAACCCACCAGCCAGATAAGCAACAGCCCCAGGAAGAACACCGGCAGCGACACGCCGGCGACGCTGACCGCCATGATAACCCGGTCGAACCAGGAACCGCGCCCATACGCGGCCAGCGTGCCAAGCGCGATACCGAGCGGGATCGACCAGAACAGCGAGGCCGCCATGAGTTCGAGGGTGGGCCCGATCGTGGCCGCGAGCTCCTGTGTCACCGGCATGTTGTTGATAATTGAAACACCGAGGTCGCCTTGCGCCAGCCGGCCGAGATAGCGTGCGAACTGCGTCCATATCGGCGCGTCCAGCCCCAGCTCCGCGCGGATGGCGGCGACGACCTCGGCGGTGGCCTGCGGCCCGGCGCGGACGGTGGCCGGGTCGGTCGGCACCACCTGCATCAGCAGGAAGCCGATCAGCAACACGCCGAACAGCACGGGGGCCGCGAGTGCGATGCGTTGGGCGGCGTAGCGGCCCATCTACAGCGCGCCGTGGATGGGCAGCCCGCCACGCAGGGTGATGTCGCAGCGCGTCTCCAGCAGTGCTTCGGGCGGTCCGTCGAAGATGTCGCGCGACAGGACCGCGATGTCCGCGTCCATGCCCGGCTCTAGCGTTCCGCGCGTGCCCTCGGAGAAGCTGCTATAGGCGCCGCACCAGGTGTAGGCGTGGACGGCCTGGTCGATCGTCAGCGTTTCCCCGGCGCCAAGGATAGTGCCGCGGTTGGTCCGCCGGGTCGTCATGGTGAACAGGTTGACGAAGGGATCGGGCGTGCAGACCGGCGCGTCGGACGAAGCGGCGGGGTGGGCGCCCTCCTCCAGCCATGTGCGCATCGGGTAGGAAGCGGCGGCACGCGTTTCGCCCAGATTGGTCACGTACAGGTCGCCGAATTCATACAGGAAAACCGGCTGCGGCACCGGGATGATGCCGCGCGCGAGCATGCGGCGGCGCTGGTGGCGGTTGGGGAAGCCGCAATGCTCGATGCGGTGCCGGCGGTCGGGCGTGGCGCCGGCCAGCTCCATGGCGTGCAACACCTGCTCGATGGCGGCGTCGCCGATGGCGTGGATGTCGAGCTGCCAGCCGGCGTCGTGCAGGGCGGCGAGCATGGCCTGCATCTGGTCGTCGGGGAAGATCATCTGACCGTGGCCACCTTGCAGGTACGAATCCAGAAAGGCTGCGGTCAGGCCGCCGGCGGAGCCATCGGCGAAGACCTTGGCGCCGCCGAAGCGCAGCATCGGGCCGGCGTCCCGCCCAAGGGGGGACCACGGTCGTATGCCCATCTCCCAGGCCGCGCGTTCGATGCCGTCGGGGTTGGCGGCCAGCACCAGCCACATGCGCTGCTGCAGCCGGCCGGTGGCCTCGGCCTCCTGATAGGCCGCGACCTCCGCCATGCCGGCACTCATGCCCAGGTTCATGTCGGTGGCCGAGGCAAAACCCAGCGTGGCCAGGTGCTGCCCGGCCGCCTCGATCGCATCCACCAGCCGCGCCGGCGTGGGCTCTGGCATTGCCGCCTTGATCAGGCTGAGCGCGCGCTCCTGGATCAGCCCGGTCAGCGCGCCGTCCCGCCGCTCGATCACGCCGCCCTGCGGGTCGGGCGTGTTGTGGCCGATGCCGGCGGCGCGCAGGGCGGCTGAGTTGGCCACGCCCATATGGCCGCAGGCGCGGGTGATGAAGACCGGATTGTGGGGTGCCGCCGCGTCCAGCTCGGCGATGGAGGGATGACGGCCGATGTCGAGGGCGGCGTGGTCGTAGCCGCGGCCCAGGATCCACGCCCCGGGGGTGGCGGCGGCCGCGTCACGCAGCCGTGTCTGTAATTCCGCCAGCGTCGCCACCTGCTCGGCGCGCAGGTTCACCTGGGAGAGGCCGAGCCCGAAGGCCAGCAGGTGCATGTGCGCCTCATGGAAGGCCGGGATGGCGCAGCGACCTGCCAGGTCGACGTGGCGGGTGTGGGCGCCGGCCAGCGCCAGCGCCTCGTCGCCCAGCGCCATCACACGGCCGCCGCCGATAGCCATCGCCTGGGCAAAGCCATTCGCCAGGCCGCGAAAGATGCGGCCGCCCTGGAAGATCACGTCCGCCTTCATGGGCCGATGGTTCCGGCGCAGGCGGAATGGGTCAAGTGTCACGCTTCCGGCGCAGCGCCATGTCCACGACCAGTAGCAGCGTTGTGAAGCCGATCAGCAGCACCGCCACCGCCGCCATGATCGGGTCCTGGTTCTCATTGATCCCGTCCCAGATGCGGCGCGGCAGGGTGAAGACGTCGCGGCTGGCGATGAACAGCACGATCACTAGCTCGTCCCATGAATGGATGAAGGCGAAGATCGCGCCGGAGACGATGCCGGGCATGATCCGCGGCAGGATGACCCAGGCCAGCACCTGGCGCAGCGAGGCGCCCATGCCGCGCGCCGCCTGTTCCAACCGCGGGTCAAAGCTGGCCAGCGCGGTGGAGACGGTGATGACGACGTAGGGGATGCCGGTTACGCCATGCGCGATGACCACGCCCGCGAAACGGTCGAGCAGGTCCCACCAGCCGAAGTAGCGGTACAGACCGATGGCGTAGACGATGCTGGGCACGATCAGCGGCAGCAGCATCAACGCCCGCAGCAGCTCGGTGCTGCGCCGGTTCAGCCGCCAGCACGCGATGGCGAAGAGCGTGCCCGTGCCGACCGCCAGCACCGTGGAGGCGCAGGCTATCCAAAAGCTCTGCGCGATGGAGGCGAACCAGTCGGGCGCGGCGAACAGCGCCGCGTAATGCCGCAACGAGATGCCCTCATGCGGGAGCGAGAGGAAGCGCTGATCCGTGACGGAGACGGGCAGGATGATGAACAGCGGCAGTACAAGGTACAGCGCGGTACCCCAGCCAAGCGCGCGGCCCACCCAGCCGGGGCGATAAATGCCGTCCATCACGCGCCCCCGAACAGCCGGCGCATGTTCACGACGCGGGAGAACACCGCCAGCGTCACCAGGATGGTCACCACCAGAAGGGTCGCCATCATCGTCCCCAGCCCCCAGCGGATGAGGTCTAGGATTTGCAGGGAAATCCACTCCGCCACCATCAGCGTGCGGCCGCCGCCCAGGATGGCCGGGGTGATGTAGAAGCCCAGGGAAAAGATGAAGACCAGCACGCCCGCCGCCACCAGCCCGGGCGCCGAGAGCGGGAAGAACACCTGGCGGAACACCTGCCCGCGCGAGGCGCCCAGGCCGCGGGCGGCGGCCAGCAGGCGCGGCTCGATCTCGCGCATCGCCGCCAGCATCGGCAGCACGGCATAGGGTACCATGTAATGCACCATGCCCACGATGATGCCGAATTCATTCCACACCAGCTGCAGCGGTTCGGCGATGATGCCGGCCCCTTGCAGCGTCTGGTTGATCAGTCCCTGGCGGCGCAGCAGCGTGACCCAGGCGAAGGCGCGCACGAGCACCGAGATCCACAACGGCACCAGCACGCATAGCAGCCACCAGCGCCGCGCCTGTTCGCTGGCCAGCGTGATGGCGTAGGCCAGGCCGTAGCCCAGCATGAGGGCCAGCGCGGTGGTGATGGTGCAGATGCGCAAGGTGGTCCAGATCACCCGCTGCACCGACAGGTTGGTGGCGATGCGCTGGTAGTTGCCCAGGCCCGGTTCCGGCTCGGTGAAGGAGATCGCCAGGACCTGCAGGATGGGCGTGATGTAGAACACGCTGAGCAGCAGGAAGGCGGGTAGGAGCAGCGCCCACCACCCCCCATCCCGGCGCAGCCTGGCGGCCATGTCACCCCGGCGCATCGTCATCCTCCACGATGGTCGCGGCATCGGCGGCCCAGGCCATGGAGATGGTGGTGCCGATAGCGGGGTCGACCGCTGCACGCCACGCCGGCTGGTGCACGCGGATCGGACCGATGGGCGTGTCCAGCACCACCGCGTGCCCGGCGCCGAGATAGGCGGATGACAGCACCCTGCCCTCGATCGCGTTGTCGCCCGCCTGGCCCAGCGCGATCTTCTCCGGCCGCAGCGAGAGCAGCACTGCCGTCCCGGGCGCGGGCGGTGCGGCATGGTGCAACCGCCACGGCCCGCACTGCACGGTGCCATCGCCCTGCACCACGCCGTGCAGGAAGTTGGACTTGCCGAGGAAGCCCGCCACGAAGCGGGTGCGCGGATGCTCGTAAAGCATCGCCGGCGCGCCCTTCTGGACGATGCGGCCGTGGTTGAGGACGGCGACCTCGTCGGACAGCGACAGCGCCTCCTCCTGGTCATGCGTCACGTTGATGAAGGTGCGGCCAACGCGGCGATGCAGCGCGCGCAACTCCTCCTGCAACTCGGCGCGCAGCTTCTTGTCCAGGGCGGAAAGCGGCTCGTCCAGCAGCAGCAGCGCCGGGTCGAAGACGAGCGCACGGGCCAGCGCCACACGCTGCTGCTGGCCGCCCGACAGCTGCGCCGGCCGCCGGTCGGCAAAGCCCGAGAGCTGGACGAGATCGAGCGTCGCGCGCACGCGGGTATCCCGCGCCGCCCTGCCGATGCCGCGCACCCGCAACGGGAAGGCGACATTTTCGGCGACCGTCATGTGCGGGAACAATGCGTAGCCCTGGAAGACCATGCCGAAGGCCCGCTTTTCCGGCGGCAGGGCGGTGATGTCGCCGCCGCCCAGAAGAAGGCGGCCGGCGGTGGGCTCGGTAAAGCCCGCGATCATCATCAGAATGGTGGTCTTGCCGGAGCCGGAAGGGCCCAGCAGCGTGAGGAAGGAACCAGCGGCGATCATCAGGTCGGCGCCCTGGACGGCGACGAATTCGCCATAGCGCTTCGCCAGGCCCCGCAGCTCCAGCGATCCGGTGCCCAGCGTGGCGCTCACTGCCGGTAGTCCGGCTGCTCGCGGTCCAGCTTCCGTAGCAGGGCCTGCCAGGGCAGCCAGCCCTTGTTCGCGCTGCCGCCGAACTGCGCGGCGGTGCGCTGCACCAGCTGCGCGGGTGGCAGGCTGAGTGGCGCGCCAGTGCCCTGCGCCGTGACCTGGATGCGGCAGGCCATCTCCAGATAGTACATCCAGTAGAAGGCCTCGGCCACGGTGCGGCCCACCGTCAGCAGCCCGTGATGGCGCAGGATCATGCAGGGCATGGCGCCCATATGC
>JACMRO010000576.1 GCA_014376425.1 Rubritepida sp. | reverse complement strand
GACGGGTTTGGCGGTGGCGTTATCGGGCTCGGTGCTGGCCAAGGGGACCTCGTTGAAAGCCGGCTTCCTGTAGCGGCGGGCTGGCGGGGGGGCAACCGGAGGGCCCACGTCTTGTGCGGCCCCAACCCCAACCGTAAAATCAGCACGATGCATGGCATGGGATGGTGGTGATGAGCGATTCCAGGCCGTTGCGTGTCGTCATGCTGCCCTGCATCCGCTGGCAGCCCGCGCGCGATCGCTACCAGCCTGGCCTGGCACCCGACACGCTGCAGCTGGACCGGCTGCTCCACGCCCAGGGCATCGAGGTGGAACTGATCGATCCGGGCGAACGGCCGCGCAACCCGCTGGCCGGTCGGTCCACGCTGCTCGAAGGCATGGACCCGCTGCGGGCCCTGCGCGTCGCGCTCGGGCGGCGGGACGTGGACCTTGTCATCTCCGTCTTCGAGGGGGCAGCGCTGGCGCTGACGTTGCTGCGGCCGTTGCTGCGCTTCAAGGCGCCGATCGTACTTTGGGATCTTGGGCTCGAGGATCGATGGCGGCTGCGGCGATGGGTGCTCGACCGCATCATTCCCCGGCTGGACGGCATCTTCGTGCTGAGCGCCAGCCAGCGCGACGTGATCGCCCGCCGCTGGGGCCGCCGCGAGGGCGTAGAGGTCATCGGCTACCAGATCGACACGGACTTTTACCGGCCCGCCCCGCCGGCGCCGGGCGGGCCGGTGCTGGCGGTCGGCGAGGATGCCGGGCGCGACTTCGAGACCATGCTCTCGGCCATCGACGGGCTCGACACCGATGTCGTGCTGAAGACGAAGCGCATCGCCGCCGACCGGGCGCTGCCGCCGCGCGTGCGGATCGTGCGCGACTGGCTGGATGACCTCCAGCTGCGCGAGCTGTATGCGGCGGCGCGCATCGTCGTCGTGCCGCTGCACGACGTCGCCAATGCGTCCGGCGTCACGGCCATCGCGGAGGCGGCGGCGATGGGCCTGCCAATGGTGGTGACGGAGACGGATTCGACCCGCGACTTCATCGTGCCGGGCGAGACCTGCCTGGCCGTGCAGAGCGGCGACGTGGCCGGCATGCGCGCGGCCATCGGCCGGCTGCTGGCGGAGCCCGACACGGCGGCGCGGCTGGCCGCCAATGCCCGCCGCTTCGCCGAGGCGCATTTCGGCGCGGCGGCCTTCACCGCCGGCTTCGCAGCTGCGGTGCGGCGGCACGCCAGGCCGCGCAGTGTAACGGGGTGATACTTGGTGCGGCCAAGAAGATTCGAACTTCCACAGGGTTTCCCCTACCAGCACCTCAAGCTGGCGCGTCTACCATTCCGCCATGGCCGCGAGCCGGCGTGGCATAGCCCGGACCGTTGTTGCTGACAACGGCCACGCCCATAAGGGCGACCATGATCCCGCCCGGCCGCCCCCTGCATGGCATCGAATGGAGCATCCCGGACGGGCTGACGGATTATGTGCCGGCGGTGGCGGCAATGGCGGCGCGGGCGGCGGCCATCCGGGCGGGCACGGCGCCGGAGGCGGTGTGGCTGGTCGAGCACCCGCCGACCTACACCGCCGGCACCAGCGCGAAGCCGGAGGATTTGCGGGACAGCCGCTTCCCCACCGTGGCCGCCGGGCGGGGCGGGCAATGGACCTATCACGGGCCGGGCCAGCGCGTGGGCTATGTGATGCTGGACCTCAGCGTGCCGCACGGCACCATCCCGGTGCGGGACGTGCGCGCCTACGTTCACGCACTGGAGGAATGGATGATCCGCACGCTGTGGCGCTTCCACATCAGGGGCGAGCGCCGGACCGGGCGGGTGGGGATATGGGTGGCGCTTCCAGGGGGCGGCGAGGCGAAGATCGGCGCCATCGGGGTGCGGGTGACGCGCTGGGTGGCGTGGCATGGGGTGGCGCTGAACGTGGAGCCGGACTTGTCGCATTTTTCCGGGATCGTGCCCTGCGGAGTGGCGGAGCATGGGGTGACCAGCCTGCATGCATTGGGGGTGTTGGCGACGATGGAGGAGGTGGATGGCGCGCTGATGGACGTGTGGGGGGAGGTTTTCAGCGCAGGTTGAACACCCCCAGCACCACGGCAAGGGTCACCACCGACACCACCGAGCTCACCAGCACCGCCGCCCCACTCTCCGCCGACCCGGTGCCGTAGCGCGACGACAGCAAAAACGCATTCGCCCCCGTCGGCAGTGCCGCGATCGTCGTCGCCACCGCCGTTTCCAGCGCCGAAAGCCCCATCAGCCGGCAGATGCCGAACACCAGTAGCGGCAGCACCAGCAGCTTCAGCACCACCGTCGCCGCCATCTGCCGCCAGGCCGCCGCCAGGTTGAACCCGAGCAGCGACGCGCCCAGGCAGAACAGCGCCGTGGGCGGCCCCGCAGCCCCCAGCAGATCCAGGCAGCGCCGCAGGACTTCAGGTACCGGCAGCGCCAGCAGCAGCCACAGCTGTGCCGCCACCACCGACACCACGATGGGGTTGCGCAGCACGCCCCCCACACTGGCGCCCAGCAGCGCCAGCGGGCGGGCCTGGGCGTTCTGCGCCAGCTCCGCCACCACCGTCGCCATCGTCAGCAGCAGCAGCGAGTGCAGCGCGATGATGACCAGCAGGATGGACAGCCCGGCCTGGCCAAAGCCCGCGAAGATCAGGGGTATCCCCATCATCACCGTGTTGCCGAAGGTGGCGTCCAGGGCCATTGGGCCGCTGCGTTGCAGGCCCCAACCCAGTGCGCGGCCGCCCAGCAGCACGGCGAAATACACCAGGAAGGCGGCAGCGAAGAACGCCACCCCCGCCGGCCCGCCGCCGACATGCCCCGCCGTGCCCGATGAGAACAACAACGCCGGAATGGCCACGACGAAGACGTAGGTGTTCAGTCCCTTGAAGCCCGCCGCGTCGATCAGCCCGCGCCACGCGAATAGCCAGCCCAGCCCGACCACGACGAAGACGGGCGCGACGGCGGCCAGCACCGCCCCCATCAGGGCGCCAGCAGCCCGGCGACCAGCCCGGACAATCCCGACTGCCGCGCCCGGGCGCTGCGGGCGGCGTGCAACACGGCGCGCACGCCCGCCACGGTGGTGGCGAAATCGTCGTTCACCAGCACATGGTCGGCATCGGTCCAATGCGCGATCTCGTCGCGCGCCGCAGCCATGCGGCGGGCCACCTCGGCCGCGCTGTCCTGACCGCGGGCGCCCAGCCGGCGCTCCAGCTCGGCCAGGCTGGGCGGCAGCAGATGCACGCAGACGACGTCGCCCGGGAGGGCCACCCGCAGTTGTCGGTGCCCCTGCCAGTCAATGTCGAAGAGCACGTCCTCCCCCCGCGCCAGGGCGCCCAGCACGGCAGCGCGGGGGCTGCCGTAGAAGCGGCCGAAAACCTCGGCGTGCTCCATGATCTCGCCCTGGGCGACCAGGGCGTGGAATTCGGGCACGCTGCGGAAGAAATAGTGCTCGCCCTCCGTCTCGCCCGGCCGTGGCGCCCGGGTGGTGACGCTGATGGACAGGCGCAGCGCCGGTTCACTCGCCAGCAAGGCGCGGCCGATGGATGATTTGCCGGCGCCCGAGGCGGCGCACAACACCAGGCAGACGCCGCGTCGGATGGTAGCGTGCTGGACGAGGCCGCCAGGGTGCACCCCCCCCTGCTGCCCGTCCGGCGCCCCGGCCTTGCCGCCGGGATCGATGTCCGGGCCACCGGCGTCCCCCGCCGGCCGGTCCGGGCCGGCATCCGGGCGGCCGCGCGGTGCCTCACTCGACATTCGCCGCCTGCTCCTTCAACCGCTCGATCGCCGCCTTCAGCGCCAGCCCGGTGCTGGTCAGCGCCACGCTGGCCGACTTGCTGCACAGCGTGTTGGCCTCGCGGGCGAATTCCTGGGTCAGGAAATCCAGCTTGCGGCCGGCGCCATCGCCGGTCGCCAGTAACGCGCGGGCCGCGCCCAGATGCGCGCCCAGCCGGTCCAGCTCCTCGCGCACGTCGCTGCGCTGGGCCAGCATCGCCACCTCCTGCGCGAGCCGTTCCTCGGGAATGCGGGCGCGGGTGTCGCCGTCCAGCAGGAGGGCCAGGTTTTCCATCAGGCGGTTGCGCTGGGCGGCCGGCTGGTCCGCCGCCTCGCGCTGCGCCTGCCCGCAAAGGGCCGCGATCTCGTCTAGCAGGGTGGTCAGGATGGCGTGCAGCCGCGCACCTTCCTCGGCCCGCGCTGCCACCAGCCCCTCCAGCCCGCGCTGGAAGCCGGCCAGCACGGCGGCCTGGCGCGCCGCCAGCGCGGCCTCGTCAGGCTCGGCGATCTCGGCGCGGATCACGCCGGGCAGCGACAGCAGCGCCTCGGCCCGCGGCGGCGCCGCGCCGGGGATTTGCCGCGCCACCTCCAGCGCCAGCGCCACCATCCGGTCCAGCATCGCCTGATCCAGCGCCAGGGCCGGCCGCTGCTCCTGCTTCAGCTGCAGCCCGGCCTGGATGTTGCCGCGCTTCAGGCGTTTGCCCGCCGCCTCGCGGATCGCATTTTCAAGCCCGTCCAGCCCCGCCGGCAGCCGCAACCGCACGTCCAGGCCGCGGCCGTTGACGCTGCGCAGCTCCCACACGCATTGCGTGCCATCGGGTAGGGTGAAGCTGTCGCGCGCGAAGCCGGTCATGCTCATCAGCATCAGGCGGCTTCCCGCCGAACACTCAGGACTTCGCCCATGATCGCCACCGCCCGCGCCATCTCCGCATTGCTGACGGCGCCGATGCAGCCGATGCGGATGGTGGGCTCCTGCGTCGTGTAGAAGTTGCTGATCAGTACGCCCCGCGCCTTCAGCGCATCGACGAAGCCTTGCAGGTCGAAACCCTGGGGTTGGTGCAGCGTGACGATGATTGGCCCTTGCTCGCCCTGGTCCAGCACCGGGCGCAGGCCCCAGCCCAGCGCCGCGTCGTACAGCAGCGCCATGTTGCGCTGGTAGCGCGCCAGGCGCGCCGGCTGGCCGCCCTCGGCGTCGAACAGGTCCAGCGCCACGTCGAAGGCCGCCAGCGCCTGCACCGGGGGCGTGAAGCGGAAGCTGCCCCAGCCGCTGCGCAGTGCCAGCTGCCAGATCTCGTGCAGGTCCAGGCTCCACGAACCGGCCCGGTCCGGCGCCAGAGCGGCGGTGCGGGCGACGCAGAAGGCGATGCCTGGCAGGCCCTCGAGGCATTTGTTCGAGGTGAAGACCATGGCGTCGCATTCCGGATTGTCCGCCATCGAAAAGGGCAGCGCGCCGAAGCCCGAGACGGCGTCCAGCAGCAGCCGCTTGCCCAGCCGGCGGAGCACAGACCCCGCCACTTCGGGCCGGTTGACGATGCCGGTGCCGGTCTCGCTCTGCACCAGGCCCAGATGGGTGGCGGAGGGGTGCGCCGCGAAGGCCGCCTCGATATCGGCGGCCGTAATGCCGCGGGTGTGCGGCACCGGCCAGACGTGGGCGACGCGACCGGCGCCGCGCGCCAGCAACACGATACGCTCGGCATATGCGCCGTTCATGGCCACGATGATCTCGCCGCCGGCCGGGATGACCGAGCGGATCGCCGCCTCCATGCCGAAATGCCCGGCCCCCTGCACCGGCAGGCAGGCATGGGCCTGCGGGTCGCCACCTGCCAACGCCAGCACCCGCTGCCGGATGCGGGCATAGACGGCCCGGAAGTCATTGTCCCAGGGGGCGATGTCCGCAGCCATCGCGGCGCGGGTGCGGGCGTCGGTCTGTACTGGGCCGGGGGTGAGCATGATCATGCCCGGGGTTTAGCCCGGCCGGCCAGGCAAGTCAGCCGGTGCGCGTCAGCAGTTCCTGCACCGCGTCGAGCCAGACGCGCCAGGCGGTGTCGGCCGTTGCTGCGGTGCGTTCGGCGGTCTGGCTGGCGCGGTTCAGCGCGCGGCGCGCCTCGTCGCGCTCGGCTCCGGTGCGATCTTCGCCGGCGGCGCGGGCGCGGGTCAGTGCCGCGTCGGCCACCACCGCCTCGCGCACCGCGCCGCGGGCCAGGTCGAGCAAACGGCGAATTTCCGCCATGTCGCGCACAATATTGGCCAGGATGGGGCGGCCCGGCGTGTCCGCCGCGGTGCGGGCAAGCAGCTCGCTCAACCGTTCCAGCGTGCCCGGGCCGCCGGGCAGGCGGCGCAGTTCGGCCTCCAGATTGGTGCCGCGCCAGGCGATGGCGGCGGGGGCGCCCAACCCCGCATCCCACAGCGGCGTCTCCAGGCGCATCGGCCGCACCCAGGCCAGTCGCAGGGTGGTGTCCGCGCCATCCAGCCGCGCCTCGTGCCGCAGGCCGAAATCGCCCTCGGCCGCCACCGGGAAGCGTGGCATCCAGCCGGTGAGGCGCGGCACGTCGACCACCAGCGGCCCGCGCCCCCCACGCGGCGCAATGGCGAGCGACAGGGTGTTCTCCTCCTCACCCTCGACGATCACCACGCCGCGCCCGGCTACGATGCGCTGGGTGCGCGCGGCGGTGGCGCGGGCGCTGCCGATCGTGACGTCGCGATCCTGCGCGAACGCCAGCAGCCTGGTTTCGCCCTCACCCAGCGCGCGCAGCTCGTCGGTCAGGGTGACGGCGCGCGTCCCGGGCTTGGCGGGCTTGGCGGCGCGGACCCGGCCGTCGCGGCTGCGGTGCACCAGCCCGCCGACAGTGGTCAGCGCGACCACGACCAGCAGCAGCACGATCCCCGTCACGACCTGCGCAACGCCGGCGCCGACCCGCCCCTTCCCGCCGGCCGCCGGCCGCCCCGCCGCTCGCCACACCCACCCCCGGCCGCCCGCCCGCCGCCCACCCCCTTCATCGCAAGATCACGGTGCACGGCCGACTCGACAGCGGGCGTACACCGTGAACGTGCACCCGTGACGCGGGACCTGAGCCTGAGCGCCCGCACGTTGACGAGGGAGACCGCCGGGCCGGCGGACGGTGCACCGCGATCTTGCGATGGGCTCAGGCGGCCCTGGACCGGGTGAGCTGCGCCAGCGTCGGTACCCGGAAGCGCACCCCCTCCACGACCGGACGGGTGAGCGCGTAGGAGAAGCCGGCGCGGATGCGCTGACCCAGGTCGCGCCGGCCCGGTGCGCGCCAGACGTCGTCCCAGTCGTTGCGCACCACCTCCAGGCCGCAGCGCCGCAAGGTCTCCTCCCGGCGCTTCTCGTCCCGCAACGCCCCCTTCCGGTCGTACTTGGCCATCCCGTCGGCCTCACCGACGACCCGCTGCTCACGCCACAGGAAGTCCACGAGTCCGACGAACGAGCCGTCGGGCGCGAACACCTGCACCTGCGTCTCCGGCCGCGGCAGCCCCTGCTCGGCGTACGCCAGGCGGGTCAGCGACTCGAGCGGCGTCTCGGCGCGCCCGTCCGCCGCCGACAGCACGGCCGGCAGGCCCAGACCGCCGGGCCAGCCGCCACACGCGGTCATGACCTCGGCCAGCTCGGCGGGGTCGAGCCCCGACCGCAGGGCGGCGTCGGCCGCGACGACGGCGCAGCGCAACGACTGCGTACGTCCGACGTCAGCGACCGCCCGCGCCACGCTCACGACCGGGACGCCCGCGACCACCGTGCGCTGGCCGACCGGCAGCGCCGCCACCCGCAGGTGCGGCACCGAGGAGCGGTCGTCCTGGTGCCGCGGGGCGCGGGTCAGCTCCGGCACCTCCGGCAGGCGCCCGAGCAGGG
>JACMRO010000575.1 GCA_014376425.1 Rubritepida sp. | reverse complement strand
GCGTCACGGCAGCGGCCGCGAACATCCAAATATCGGCTACGTTGCCCGGTTGTGAACCGACTGTCATCCGCTCCGCCCGCTGCGCGGATGCCGTACACCCCGTGACGGAGAGCCCGCATGTCTTGCGCGCCGACCGTAATCCTGCTGACCGTCTCGCCATCATGTCCGCCATCGGCCTGCGCCTCACCCCCCATGGCCATTTGGTCTGCGATGCCGGCGCCGAAGCGCCTGGCATGGACGCGCTGATCGCCACACGGCTCCAGCAAGCCTTCGCCCGCGGCAGCGGCGAGGGCCTGCTGCGCCTCGGCGCCGGCGAGGTGGGTGCGGCGCTGCCGCCAGTCTTCGTGTGGTGGCGCGACTTCGCCGCCAGCTACGTTGCAGCACTCTGCGTCCAGGCCGCCGGCGCCGAGGACAGCGAAGCACTGCCGGAAGTGCCGCCGCCCGACGAGGCAGAACTTGGCTTCCTGGTGCTCACCGCGCCGTTGATGAAGGGTGCTGAGTACCTGTCGGCCGAGGTCCTGCGGGACCTGTGGCACGGTTTGGCAACGGCGCTGGCGGCAAAGCTCGCGGCTTCCCGCACCGGCTTGCAGGAGGCGCTGAAGGGGCTCAATCCAGCCTGGAACCTGGTCGGGAGGGTGCATTTCAACCTGGCCGAAAACCGTCGCGACCCCGACGCGCCGTTCGCCTTCCTGGCGACCTATACGTCCCAACTCTCGGCCCAGGCACGGGTCCAGCACCAGCCGCTTGGGCAGGCGCTGCGTGAATACGGCGGCGCCGCCAACCGTGCCAGGCTGCTCTCGCTGCTGCTGCCGGTACAACGCGCCGCCGAGGCCTGCGGCTGGTTGCGCGAGATGGTTGACCGTGGCGAGATTTTCCACCCGCTGCGCTGGAGTCCTGGCGAGGCCTGGCGTCTGCTGGCCAGCGCCAATGAACTCGAACGCGCCGGCGTGGTGCTACGCATGCCCGCGGGTTGGGCCGCCGGCCGCCCGCCGCGCCCGCAGGCCACCGCCACCGTGGGCACCCGTGCGCCGTCGACGTTCGGCCTCGACAGCCTGCTCGACTTTCGCGTCGCCACCACCCTGGATGGCGAGGAGCTGACAGAGACCGAACTACGCCTGCTGCTGGCGGGCACGGAGAACCTGGTTCTGTTGCGCGGGCGCTGGGTGGAGGTGGACCGCGCCAAGTTGCAGCACACTCTCGACCAGTTCCGCGCCGCCGAGGCGCTGGCCGAGAAGGACGGGCTGCCCTTCGCCGAGGCGATGCGCTTGCTCGCCGGCACCGGCCTGGCCAAGGACGCGGCCGATGCCGCCAGCGTCGCCGAATGGTGTCGCGTCACCGCTGGCCCCTGGCTGGCTGAAACTCTCGCAGGGTTGCGTTCGCCCGAGGCCGGCGCCGTCGATCCCGGCCCGGCCTTGCGGGGCACGCTGCGGCCCTACCAGAAGGCCGGGCTGCAATGGCTGCACCTGCTCACCGGGCTCGGGCTTGGCGGCTGCCTGGCCGACGACATGGGGCTTGGAAAGACCATCCAGGTGCTGGCGCTGCTGCTGGTGCGGCAGCGCGAGGCCAAGGGCAAACCTGGCGCATCGCTGTTGGTCGCGCCCGCCTCGCTGCTCGGTAACTGGGCGGCGGAGATTGCACGCTTCGCCCCGGAGTTGCAGATGCGCATCCTGCATTCCTCCGCCATGCCGGCCGAGGACGTGAAGCGCTTCAGCGCGGCGGATGCGGCGGGGCTCGACCTGGTGATCACAAGCTACGGCTCGCTGGTGCGCCTGCCGGTGCTGGCGGAGCCCGAGTGGCGGCTGGCCATCTTTGACGAGGCGCAGGCGCTCAAGAACCCAGGCACCAAGCAGACCCGCGCCGCACGGGCGCTGAGGGCACGCGCCCGCATCGCGCTGACCGGCACACCGGTGGAGAACGGCCTTGGTGATTTATGGTCCATCTTCGACGTCATCAATCCCGGGCTGCTCGGGACCGCGAAGCAGTTTAGCGGCTACACCAAGGGCCTGGCGGATCGCGCGCACAACCCCTACGGCCCGCTGCGCGAACTGGTGCGGCCCTATATCCTTCGCCGCATGAAGACCGACCGCGCGATCATTTCTGACCTGCCGGACAAGACAGAGGTCACGGCGAATTGCCACCTTTCACGCCGCCAGGCCGCACTCTATGCCCAGGCCGTGGAGGATTTGTCGGATCGGCTGGAGCATGCGGACGGTATGCAGCGGCGCGGGCTGGTGCTTGCCTCGCTGATGCGCCTCAAGCAGATCTGCAATCATCCCTCGCATTGGCTGAACGATGGTGGCTGGGCCGAGGCGGAGAGCGGCAAATTCGCCAGGCTGCGCGAAATCGCCGAGGTGGCGGCTACACGGCAGGAGAAGATGCTGGTCTTCACCCAGTTCAAGGAGGCGACGCAGCCCTTGGCGACCTTCCTGGGCAGCATTTTTGGTCGCGCCGGCCTGGTGCTGCATGGCGGCACCGCGGTGAAGCAGCGGCAGGCGCTGGTACAGGAATTCCAGGACTCCGAGGCAGCGCCCTTCTTCGTGCTGTCGCTGAAGGCTGGCGGTGCTGGACTGACGCTGACCGCTGCCTCGCACGTCGTGCATTTCGACCGCTGGTGGAACCCGGCGGTGGAGAACCAAGCGACCGACCGCGCTTATCGCATCGGCCAGAAGCGCAACGTGCTGGTGCACAAATTCGTCTGCCGCGGTACCGTCGAGGAACGGATCGGCGAGATGATCGATTCCAAGCGCAGCCTGTCTGATGCGGTATTGGCCGGCGGCGAGGAGCTCAATGTCACCGATCTGTCCGACGAGGCGCTGCTGCGGCTGGTGGCGCTGGACCTGAACGCTGCCATGGGGGAGTGAGGGCGATGTCGCGTGGCTGGATGGGTTTTTCGCCCTATGTGCCCGTCGCCGAGCGGCGCCGAGAGGCCGAGAAGCTGACTGCCAAGCTGCGCAAGCAGGGCCGGCAACTGGCGCCCGTTGTCGTCGCGGGGCGCACTATCGCCATGACCTTCTGGGGCAAGGCGTGGTGCGGCAATCTGGAAGGCTATGGGGATTATGAAAGCCGCCTGCCGCGCGGGCGCACCTATGTGCGCAACGGTTCGGTGATCGACCTGCAGATTACGCACGGCGAGGTCCGCGCTTTGGTCAAGGGCTCCGCGTTGTACAAGACCAGCGTGAGTATCCGCCCGCTGGAGCAGCCTGTCTGGCGGCGGCTCTGTGCAGATAGCGCAGGGCGTATCGACAGCCTGGTGGAACTGCTGCAGGGCCGTTTTTCAACGGCGGTCATGGAGCGGCTCTGCCGTCAGGATGCCGGCCTGTTCCCGCGCCCGGCAGAGATCCGTTTCACTTGCAGCTGCCCCGACCATGCCTTCATGTGCAAGCACGTGGCGGCGGTGTTGTACGGAGTCGGTGCGCGGCTCGACCAGCAGCCTGACCTGCTATTCTTGTTGCGTGCAGTGGACGGCGCGGAACTGACCGCCGGAGCCGTGGCGGAACTGCCGCTGGCTGCCGCCGCCCCGACTGGCGCGCGCGTTCTGCAGGATGATGACCTAGCGGCATTGTTCGAGATCGACATGGCGCCACCGCCTGAGCCTGCCAGGGAACCCGCAGCGCCAACAGCTAAACGCGCAGCAAGGCTGCCCCGGGCGCAGGCGGAAGGACACGCTCGCGCGGCGGATGCCATCACCACGGCCGGAACAGCGAAGGCCGCCGCGTCGGCACGAGGGGTAAAGCCCGAGATTGGAGCGACGAAGGGCTCCACCGCCCCCAACCCTGCCCGAAAGGCCGCGACCAAGACGCCAGCCGCGCCGCGCGACCGATCTGCCGCACCGGCTGCGAAGCTACCGAAGGCCGCCAAGGCACCGCCGACGGCTTCCAAAGCCGTCGTCTCCAAGGCTGACGGAAAGTTAGAAACTGCGGCCTCCGCACCGCCGAATCGTGTCCGGAATCGCGCAAGCTGGTCGTGGAAGGCTCGTGCGGCTGCACGTAAAGCCAAACGATCATAGGCAATCGCCAGAAGAGGGATCACCTCTGCCGCTCCCACTCGACCGGAAACGGCTCCATCAGCCCCGGCAGCGTCATCCCCTCGGCGTCGTTTACCAGCAGCTTGCGGTCCCGCGCATCATAGCCGAGTGGCACGAACCCACCCATACAGATCCCGCGCGCCCGCGACGCCGCCACCTTGTCACGGATGCGCTCGCCAATTAATTCGCGCTCAAACTGTGCAAAGCTCAGCAATATATTCAGCGTGAGCCG
>JACMRO010000055.1 GCA_014376425.1 Rubritepida sp. | reverse complement strand
GCCCAGCCGCGCCGGCAGGTTGGGGCCGGCGGTGCGCACGTAGAAGGCGGGAACCTGCGCGGGCCCGCCTCGGTCGGATGATAGCGGCAGAATGGAAAATCCTTCGCCGCGCAGCAGCGCCTCGGCGCGGTCCAGCGCCGGCATCTCAGCCACGCAGGGCGGGCACCAGGTCGCCCACAGGTTGATCAAAAGGGCACGTCCCTTGTAATCATCCAACGTCTTCGCCGCGCCCTCGGCGTCGAAGAAGCTAAGCGGCGGCATCGGCGCCACCGCCTCGCGAAGCTTCTCCGGCCCGGCGGCGGCCCGCGCTGGACCCTGGCCGGCGAAAACCCCTAGAAACCCTGCCAGCGCCACCCGGCGCGTTCCGAAAAGGTGCGTCATTACCGTGTCCATACCCAATGCTGCCGAAGCCGGAAACCAGATGTGGGGCGGCCGCTTCGCGCAAGGCCCCTCCGCCATCATGGCAGAGATCAACGCCTCGATCGGCTTTGACCGCAAGATGTGGCGGCAGGACATTCGTGGCAGCCTGGCCCACGCCGCCATGTTGGCGCATGTGGGGATCATCGGGCCGGAGGACGAGGCCGCCATCCGCGCCGGGCTGGAGAAGATCGGCCAGGAGATCGAGGCCGGGAAATTCGCCTTCGATACGAGCCTGGAGGACATCCACCTCAACATCGAGGCGCGCCTGACCGAACGCATCGGCGAGGCCGGCAAGCGCCTGCACACCGGCCGTAGCCGCAACGACCAGGTGGCGACCGATTTCCGGCTTTGGGTCCGCGACGCGATGGACGGCCTGGCCGGCCAGATCGAGGACTGCATGCGCGCCTTCCTGGGCGTCGCGGCCGAACACACCGGCACCCTGATGCCCGGCTTCACCCACCTGCAGCCGGCCCAACCGACCACCCTGGGGCACCACATGCTGGCCTATGTGGAGATGCTCAGCCGCGACTATTCCCGCATGAAGGACGCCCGCATCCGCCTCAATGAATGCCCGCTGGGCGCGGCCGCCCTGTGCGGCACCTCCTTCCCGATCGACCGCCATGCCACCGCCGCGGCGCTGGGCTTCGACGCACCGACCCGCAACAGCCTGGACAGCGTCGCCAGCCGCGATTTCGCGATCGAGTTCCTGGCCACCTGCGCCATCTGCGCCACCCACCTCTCCCGCTTCGCCGAGGAGCTGACGATCTGGACCAATCCCAGCTTCGGCTTCGTCAAGCTGGGCGACGGGATGACCACCGGCAGTTCCATCATGCCGCAGAAGCGCAACCCCGACGCGGCCGAGCTGGTGCGGGGCAAGACCGGCCGCATAAACGGTGCGCTGGTGGGCCTGCTGACCGTAATGAAGGGCCTGGCGCTGACCTATGCCAAGGACATGCAGGAGGACAAGGAAGGCGTCTTCGACACGGCCGAGGCGCTGACCCTCTGCCTGGCCGCCACCGCGGCGATGCTGCGCGACCTGAAGCCCAACCTTGCCCGGATGGCGGCCGCCGCCGGCGCCGGCTTCTCGACCGCGACCGACCTGGCCGACTGGCTGGTGCGCGAGTTGAAGATGCCCTTCCGCGACGCCCACCACGCCACCGGCCGCATCGTCGCCAAGGCCGAAGCCATGGGCGTTGAGCTGGCGGGCCTGACTCTGACCGAGATGCAGGAGATCGAGCCGGGCATCCTGCCCAGCGTCTTCGGCGTGCTGTCGCCGGCGTCCAGCGCCGCGTCGCGCACCAGCTACGGTGGTACGGCGCCCACGAACGTGGCCATGATGGTGAAATTCTGGCAGGAGAAACTGGCATGAGGGTGATTGGGGCGTTGCTGGCGCTGACGCTGCTCGTCGCCTGCGGCCGCGTGGGCCCGCCGCGCCCCCCCGGCCCGCCCGCCCAGGTGACCTACCCGCGCCCCTACCCGGCGCTCGACCCGCGTCCCACCCCTGCCCCCACGACTGCTCCCGTGACACCCACCCGATGACCGGCCGCCGGTCGCTGCTGGCCCTCCTGCCCTACGCCGCGCTGATCCGCGCGGAGCGTGAGCGCTGGGACAGGCCGGTGCCCCACAGCAACATCCAGGCAGATAAATGGCCCGCAAACCAACGCTGAGAGACGGCATCCTGCACGCCGATCTGTGCATCATAGGCGCCGGCTCGGGCGGGCTGACCGTCGCAGCCGGCGCCGCGCAGATGGGCGCCTCGGTCGTTCTGATCGAGCGCCACCTGATGGGTGGCGATTGCCTCAACTTTGGCTGCGTGCCCAGCAAGGCGCTGCTGGCCGCCGCCCATGCCGCCCAGGCGCACCGTGACAGCGCCCGCTTCGGCGTAGCGGCGCATGAACCGCAGGTCGATTTCGCCGCCGTCATGGCGCATGTCCACGGCACCATCGCCGCCATCGCGCCGCATGACAGCGTGGCGCGGTTCGAGGGGCTGGGCTGCACGGTCATCCAGGCCAGCGCCCGTTTCACCGGCGCGCGCGAGATCGAAGCCGGCGGCCAGCGCATCGCCGCCCGGCGTTTCGTCATCGCCACCGGCTCCCGCGCCGCCATTCCGCCGGTACCCGGATTGGCCGACACGCCGCACCTCACCAACGAGACCGTCTTCGGCCTGACCGAACTGCCCGCCCACCTCGCAGTCATTGGCGGCGGCCCGATCGGGCTGGAGATGGCGCAGGCCTTCCGCCGCCTGGGCAGCACGGTCACGGTGCTGGAGCGCGCCACCATCCTGCCGCGCGACGAGCCCGAGGCGGTTGCCATCATCCGCTCCCACCTGGTGGCGGAGGGTATCCGCCTGCTCGAAAACACTGCCATCACCCGGATCGATCCCGGCGCCATTTCGCTGGAGCACGAGACCATCCACCCCAGCCACATCCTGGTCGCCGCCGGCCGCCAGCCGGTGCTGGACGGGCTGGGCCTGGAGGCCGCCGGCGTCACCCATACGCCGAAGGGAATTACCGTCGACGCCGGGCTGCGCAGCTCCAACCCGCGCATCTTCGCCATCGGCGATTGCGCGGGCGGGCCGCAATTCACCCACATCGCCGGCGCCCATGGAGGCATCGTCATCCGCCGCGCGCTGTTCGGCCTGCCGGCGAAGACCGACTACACCGCCCTGCCCTGGGTCACCTTCACCGACCCCGAGCTGGCCCATGCCGGCCTTACCGAGGCCGAAGCCCCCGGCTGCCGCACCCTCATCCAGCCTTTGGAAGACAATGATCGCGCCCGCGCCGAGGGCATCGCCGAGGGCATGGCGAAGCTCGTCCTCAGCCCGCGCGGCGTGATCCTCGGCGTCACCATCGTGGCGCCGGGTGCGGGCGAGATGATCGGCATGTGGGCGCTGGCCATCCAGAAGCGGATGAAGGTCGGCGCCATCGCCGGCCTGACCCTGCCTTACCCCACCCTGGCCGAAACCGGCCGCCGTGCCGCCGGCGCCTGGTACACCCCCAGCCTGTTCGGCGCACGCATGCGCTTCCTGGTCGGCCTGACGCAACGCCTGCTGCCGTGAAGCGCGTCTGGATCGGCCTGGGCCTTGTCGCCATCGTGCTCGCCATTCGCTTCACCGGGCTTGCCGATCTGCTGTCGCTCGATACGCTGGCGCGTCACCGCGCGGCATTGACCGGATGGGTCGCCGCCAACCCCGCTTTGTCGGCGCTGGCCTATCTAGGCGCCTACACCGCCGCCGCCGCCTTCGCGGTGCCCGGCGCGGTCGTGCTGACGCTGGCTGGCGGCTTCCTGTTCGGTGCGGTTCTGGGCACCGTGCTGACCGTGCTGGCCGCCACGCTGGGAGCCACGCTGCTCTTTCTGCTGGCCGGCCGCGTCTTTGGCGCCGACGCGCTGCGCCGCCTTGGGCCGCGCGCCGAGGCGCTCGCACGTGGCATCCAGGCCAATGCCTGGTCCTACCTTCTGGTACTGCGGCTGGTGCCGCTGTTTCCGTTCTTTCTGGTCAACCTGGTGCCGGCCTTTGCCGGCGTCCGCCTGCCCGTCTTCATCGGCACGACGCTGCTCGGCATCATCCCCGGCACCGCCGTATTCTCGCTCAGCGGCGCCGGGCTGGGCCGGGTGCTCGACGCCGGCGGCACGCCCAGCCTGTCAGGCATCCTGACGCCAGAGATCATTGCCGCCCTGTGCGGCCTGGCCGGGCTGGCGTTGCTGGCCATCCCGCTGCGAAAACGCTTCGCCGGCTGAGAGACGAAGTGCAACGCAGGCCGCCGCCGCAACACAGCGTAACGAAGCCCGCGAATAACACTCAGCAACTTGGTTCCGCCGTCCTATTGTAACAGCCATGGACACCAACCCGCACATCCTCGTGGTCGATGACGATCGGGAGATCCGCGACCTCCTCAGCCGCTTCCTGGAAAAGCAGGGCATGCGCGTCAGCGCCGCGCGCGACGCCCGTGAGGCCCGCCGCCTCTGGCCGCTTGGCCGCTACCACATCGTGGTGCTGGATCTGATGATGCCCGGCGAGAGTGGCCTCGATTTCGCCCGCTGGCTGCGCACCCAGTCCAACGTGCCCATCCTGATGCTGACAGCGATGTCGGAGGAGACCGACCGTATCGTGGGGCTGGAACTTGGCGCCGACGACTACGTCCAGAAACCGTTCAACCCGCGCGAGCTTCTGGCCCGCATCCGCGCCATTCTGCGCCGCGCCAATGGCGAGGGCCAGGCGATCGAGGCCGATGCCCGCCCCATCCAGTTCGCCGGCTGGACGCTGGAGCCCTCACGCCGTCGCCTGCTCAACCCCGAAGGCGCCGAAGTGCTGCTGACCGGCGGCGAATACGAGTTGCTGGCCGCCCTGGTCGAACGCCCCAACCGCGTCCTGACCCGCGACATGCTGATGGACCTGCTGCGTGGCCGCCAAGCCGGCCCGTTCGACCGCGCGATCGACGTCGCGGTGTCGCGCCTCCGCCGTAAACTGGAGGATGACGGCCGCCACCCCAACCTCATCAAGACCGTGCGCGGCGGCGGCTACGTCCTCTCCACCGCCGTCGAGCGCGCATGAGGCAGGGAGCATGAGGATCTGGCCAGGCAGCCTGGCCGGACGCACGGCCCTGCTGCTGCTCATCGGCCTGATCCTGGTGCAGGCGGCGGGGTTGACCATCCACGCGCTCGATCGGGTTGAACTGCAGACCTTCATCCAGACGCGCGAGATTGCCGGGCGCGGCTTCATGCTGTGGCGCAACCTGGCCGTCCTGCCCAGCGAACGGCGCAATGCGGTGCTGCCCGATATCGAGCTACCGGCCGGGCTGACGGCCTCCTATGACCTGCAGCCGGCTGTCCATGCGGACATGCCGCCGGTGACACCCGAGGTGGCGCGCCGCTTCCGCCTCGATGGCCCGCCGCCACCCTTTGGCGCGGCGCGCTTTCGCCCGCGCGAAATTCTGGTGGGCGGCATCCCGCCGGCGGGCTTCGCGATGTCGATGCGCTTCGCCGATGGCGGCTGGCTGAACCTGCGCGTCGAACCACCGCCGCCCCGCCCCTGGCACAGCGAGAACTTCCTCTGGGCCTTCATCGCCATGAGCTGCTGCGCCGTGGCGCTCATCCTGTGGGGGGTGCGGCGGATGATCCGCCCGGTGGCCGAACTCGCCGCGGCAGCCGACACGCTCGGCCGCAACTTCAACGCACCGCCCCTGCCCGAGGGCGGCCCGACCGAGACCGCCACCGCTGCCCGGGCCTTCAACACCATGGCCAGCCGCATCCGCCGCTTCGTCGATGACCGGACGCAGATGCTGGCCGCCATCGGCCACGACCTGCGCACGCCCATAACCCGGCTGCGGCTGCGTGCCGAGTTCATGGAAGATGACGAGCAGCGCCGAAAGATGCTGAACGACCTGGGCGAGATGGAGGCGATGATCGACGCCACCCTGGCCTTCGCGCGCGACGACGCGGCGACCGAGCCCTCGGTCGCCTTCGACCTTGCCGCCCTGTGCCAAACGGTGCTGGACGAGGCGGTGGACGCCGCCCCGGACCGGGCCGATGTCATCGTCTATAACGGGCCGGACAGGCTGCGCGCCCAGGGCCGCCCGGCCGCGCTGAAGCGGGCGCTGGCGAACCTGGTGAGCAATGCGCTGGCCTATGGCGGCAATGCGCGGCTGCGCCTGGAACACGAGCCGCATGGCGCGTGCATCAGGGTCGAGGATAGCGGGCCCGGCATCCCGCAGGCGGAGCTGGAACAGGCATTCCAGCCCTTTCGCCGGCTGGAGGGCAGCCGAAACCGGGAAACCGGCGGCACCGGCCTGGGCCTGACCATCGCGCGCAACATCCTGCGCGGGCACGGCGGCGACGTGGTGCTGAGCAACCGAGAAGAGGGCGGCTTGCAGGCGCTGGTGACCCTGCCCGGCGCAACCTGAAATTGTATTCTCCGCCGCTCACCACAACTTTTTTGCAGTCGCCAGCGCCGTTTGCTAAGCGTTGGGCCATGAAGCTGTGGCTGATCCTGATGATTTTGGCGGTGGCGCCGGCCTGGGGGCAAGGCCAGCCGCCGGCCGCCTGCTTCGCCTCCTGCGGCGCTACGTCGGGCACGGTCGCGGGCAATGCGACGCAGGTCCAGGCGTGCCTGATCCGCTGCCGCGCGGCGGCGGAGTTCAATGCCGGCAATCGCCGCGGTCCGCAGGCGGCCGGCCGCGGCGTGCCCGTGGCCCAGTCGGCCGCAACATCCAGCGCGCGCTGGGGCGCCATTTACGCCGCCACGCCACCCGCGGTTGCCGTCGGCATCAGCCATGGCGGCGGCGACCGCACCATGGTGCATGTCCGGGCCGAGAATGAGTGCCGCGCTCGCGGCCAGTCCAATTGCCGGCTGCTGACCGAATTCAGCTCCGGCTGCGGCGCGGCTGCACAAGCGGTCCGGGCGGTGGGCCTGGTCCAGACGACGGACATTGCGACGTCGCGCGTCTCCTTCATCGCGGCGGGCACCGGCGCCAGCCGGGCGGATGCCGAACGATCGGCCATCTCCACCTGCAGCAGTCGCGAGCCCACGGCGAATTGCCGTATCGTCGCCTCGGCCTGCGTGGCGGGCTGAAGACCCTTGCCAGCGGGGCGGGCGGCGTGGAATGCGCTGCGTTATGGACATCGTGATTCGCGCCCTGCACAGCATCCCCAACTGGGCCAGCTTCGGCCTTGTCACGCTGACCATCTGCACGGCATTTCTGCTGATGCCCGCACTGCGCAAACGCATGCTGGCAGTGGAAAAGCCCGTCAACGACGCGGCGATGGACGGGGTCAAGACGGTGACGACCTTCCTGGTGCTGGTGCTCGCCTTCTCGCTCAACCTGGTGATGGGCCAGCACCGCCAGGTCGAGGAGCAGGTGCAGCGCGAGGCCACCCTGATCAACCAGCTCGATCGCGGCCTGCTGCGCACCGGCCCGCCGGAGCTGGTGGCGCTCCGCCCGGTGCTGATCGCCTACGCGTCGAGCCTGGTGCAGGATGAATGGCCGCGCATGGCGGTCGGCGGCCGCAGCCAGGAGGCGTACACGCTGTACAACG
>JACMRO010000574.1 GCA_014376425.1 Rubritepida sp. | reverse complement strand
CCGCAAGAACAAGATCGGCTGAGACGATGAGCGAACAGATCACCACCACGAACTCCCTCGCCGACCTCAAGGAGCTGGTTGCCGGCACACCGGCCGCGGCGAACCCAATTGAGAGCGCGATCAAGCGCGAGCCCAAGCGCGACCCGCAGGGCCGCAGCTACGCCACCGGCGGCCGCAAGAACGCCGTGGCCCGCGTGTGGGTGAAGCCCGGCAAGGGCCCCATCACCGTCAACGATAAGCCGGCGAGCCAGTACTTTGCCCGGCCGGTGCTGCGGATGATCATCACCCAGCCCTTCCTGGTGGCCGACCGCTACCAGGCCTTCGACGTGAACTGCACCGTGGTTGGCGGCGGGCTGTCCGGCCAGGCCGGCGCGGTTCGGCACGGCATCTCGCGCGCGTTGGTGAATTACGAGCCTGAGCTGCGCGGCATCCTGAAGAAAGCCGGGTTCCTGACGCGCGACAGCCGCTCGGTCGAGCGCAAGAAGTACGGCAAGATGAAGGCGCGACGCAGCTTCCAGTTCAGCAAGCGCTGATCCGCGTCACCACTCTGCGTGTTCAGGGGGGCGGGTCCGCAAGGATCCGCCCCTCTTGCGTTTTATGCCCCGTGCCACCCTACTTCCCGCAGGAGCAAGCCATGACCCACAGCGTCTTCATCGACGGCGAAACCGGCACCACGGGACTGCAGATAAGGCAGCGCCTGGCAGGCCTGCCGCACATCCAGCTTCGTTCCCTGCCCGACGCGCTTCGCAAGGACGACGTCGCCAAGCGCGCCGTGATGGCGGAGGTGGACGTGCTGATCCTGTGCCTGCCCGACGGCGCGGCGCGGGACAGCGCGTCCATGGCCGCCAGCCTGGGCACCGCCGCCCCCCGCATCCTCGACGCCAGCACCGCACACCGGATCCATCCTGACTGGGTCTATGGCCTGCCCGAGCTCTCGGCCGAACAGGCGCGCGCCATCGCGGCCGCACCCCGCGTCTCGGTACCCGGCTGTTATCCCACCGGGCCGATCCTGCTCCTCAAGCCGTTGATCGACGCAGGGCTGGTGCCGGCCGACCACGCGATCAGCGTGAATGCCGTGTCCGGCTACACCGGCGGCGGCAAGGCGCTGATCGCGGAATACGATGCCCGGCGCGGCAACGATTTCGAACTCTACGGCCTGGGCCTCGAGCACAAGCACGTGCCCGAACTGCAACATTATTCTGGCCTGACCCGGCGACCGATCTTCATCCCCAGCATCGCGGATTACGCGCAGGGCATGCTGGACAGCATCCCGCTCCATCTGGACGCGTTGCCCGGCCGGGTAACGGTGGCCGACCTCCTGGCCTGCCTGGAGAACCATCACGCCGACAGCGAATACGTCCGCGTGCTGGCAGGCGACCCGGCCGACCGGCTGGAGCCGCAGGCGCTGAACAACACCAACACGATCGAACTGCGTGTCTATGGCAGCGAGCGGCTGCGCCAGGCGTTGCTGGTGGCGCGTTACGACAATCTGGGCAAGGGCGCCTCGGGTGCTGCGGTGCAGTGCCTGGGGCTGATGCTGGGGGTGCCGGTCGAGACCCGGCTCGCGGCGTGAGGACGTGCGAAATCCCTCAAGGCGGCAGGCTGCGCCGGGTGGTATGGGCAAGACCGATGCGCCGGGCGACCAGACGCCGTGATGGGCGACTGCCCCGCAGCCGATGCACGGGGCCGGCGGCATGAGCGGGCCGCTTTTCGCTTTCGAAGGCAAGCTGCCGACGGTCGATCCCACGGCCTGGGTCGCGCCGACCGCGGCGGTCATTGGTGATGTGACCATCGGGGCCGGCAGCAACATCTGGTACCACTGCGTGCTGCGCGGCGACACGAACTTCATTCGTATCGGCGCCGGCAGCAACATCCAGGACGGCACCATCATCCATGTGAATGCGGGCCGGCAAGCGACCCGCATCGGCGACAACGTCACCGTGGGGCACGCCGCCATCATCCATGCCTGCACGCTGGAGGATCGCGCCTTCGTCGGCATGGGCGCCATCGTGCTGGACGATGCGGTGATCGAGGCGGGCGGCGTGCTGGCGGCCGGCGCGGTGCTGCCGCCAGGCAAACGCGTAGGCGCGCTGGAGCTGTGGATGGGCAACCCGGCAAAGCTGGTACGGGTGCTGACGGCGGAAGCGCGGGCCGGCTTCGACACCACCGCGCCGCATTATGTCGAATTGTCGCGGCGGCATCGCGGCGCCGGTTGAGGATTGCCGTGGCTTGGGCGCGGCACCACCTTGCCAGAAAAGGAGACTTCCATGCGCCACCTTCTGGCCACCTCTCTGCTGCTGCCATTGATCGCCTGCGGCCCCCTGATGCCTGGCGCCTCACTGCCCGCCGATGCGGTGGTGGGCGCTGGGGACCCGATGCGGGCAGCGATCTACGGTTCGTCCTTCGCCTTCAACAATCCGGGCGGCCTGGCTGACCCCGCAGTGGTCGCCCGCGCTGCGGCACAGGTGGAATACCTCGCGGTCAACTTGCCACAGGACCCGCGCTACAGCTTCACCCCCACCGTCGCTGGCCAGATGGCGGCGGCGCGCGATGAGCTGCATGCCGCATTGGGCGTGGCGCCGACCGCCCCGCCGCAGGCCGTCGTGGAGGGCCTGTACGGCGCCTCGCGCGCATTGAACGCGCGCCAGCCAGGGGCCGCGGCCGATGCCCTGTCACCGGCAGTCTTCCCCAACCGGCAGGCCACGCTGGCGCGGCTGGCGGCGCTGGGCCCGATGCCTCTGACCGCTGTGGCCACGGCCCAGGCCGAGCGCGAGCAGCTACGCTTCGAGCAGGAACGGCAGAACGACAATAGCGGCGGACCCGGCGGCGGCCGGCCATGAACCGAAAGAAGAGCATCATGCGCCATTCATTATCGCTCCTGGCCATCCTGCCGCTTCTGGCCTGCGTGCCGGCGGCGGCGCCAGGGCCCACCGCGTCGCTGCCCTTCGATGCGGTGCAGGGCGCCGGCGACCCGACGCGTTCGGCCATTTTCAGCACCGCCTACGCCTTCAATAATCCCGGTGGCTTGGCCGATCCGGCGGTGGCGGCGCGGGCGGCGGCCAATCTGGAATGGTTGGCTACTTCGATCCCGCAGGACCCACGTTATAGCTACGCGCCCACCCTGAATGGTCAGCTGGCGCTGGCGCGGGCGGAGCTGCACGCGGCATTGCTGGTGGCGCCCGGCGCGCCGCCGCAGGCAGTGGTGGACGGCTTGTACGGAGCGCACCGCGCGCTGCGGGCCGGCGACCGCGCCGGTGCAGTGCGCGCGCTGCCGGCGCTGGCGTTCCCCGACGGCCAGGCGACGCTGCTGCGGCTGGCCGCCATGCCGCCCATGCCGCAGGCTGCGGCGGCCATGGCGGCGGCGGAAGGTGAGTTGAACCGAACCGACCAGGATCGCCTGAATGGTCGGCGCTCCGGCGGCGGCCGGAGGGGTTGAGCCGGGCGCTACTGCTGGCTGGGCTGGCCTGCCTGGCCAGTTGCGCCGAGCTGACGCAGCGGCCACAGGCGCCGCCCGGCGGCCTGGCCATGGCCGGTGATCCGGTGCGGTCCGGCGCCGAGGCGCTGGTGCGGGCCTTCGGGGATGGCGGCCGCGCCCTGAACGGTCAGCCGGCCGAGATGGCGCTGGCCGTGGCCCGGCTGGAATACATGACCGACGCGCTGCGCACCGACCCACAACTGGCGGCAGTGCCCGAGGCGGCACGGTTCCAGCTGGTGGCAGCGCGACGCGAGACGCGGGGTGCGCTCGGCATGGCCGAGAGCGTCCCGCCAGCTACCGCGGTCAGTGCCTTGCTGGCCACCAGCCAAGCCTTGCGCGCGCGCAATGAGCCCGCGGCGCGCAGCGCACTCGCCCCGCTGGTGCGCCCCGGTGGCCTGCCGCCGCTCGACCGACTGGCCGACATGGGCGGGTTGCCACAAGCCGCCCAGGCCACCGTGTCACTGAGGGACGAGATGGCGCGGCTGGACCTCGACCGCGGCTGGAATAACAGCATCCTGCGGGCCGAGGGAAGCATTGTCGGAATCAGCACCGTCGGGCTTGGTGGCGGCACCGATCGGTAGGGCCGTGCCCCGGCTGGTTCAGTCGTTATAGCCGCGCCGGCGTGGCCGAGCGTAACCCGTTGTCGGCGTTGTCACCGCACCGATCGCCGCGCCGCCCAGGCCACCCAGCAACGCCCCGCCCAGCACCGGGCCGCCGGCGATTGCGGCAATGCCGGCACCGGCACCGGCGCCGATCAATCCGCCCGAGCCTGCCCGCTGCAGGGGAGTGTTGCCGCAAGCGGCGAGGCCGAGCAGCAGGATTGCGGGGAGTAGTAGTGAGGCGCGCATTGCTGTTGTCCTTCTTAAGATGGATAAACTGCCACCAAACCATGGCCGGCTGATGGCAGCCGCGGCCGGTCAAGCGGCTATGCGCCCCGGCCTGGTCTATGGATTACAGCCTGCCCCTTGAGTACGGCCGCGCATCGGTTTAACCGTCCGGCCTTACATGAACGTTTGACTCGCTCCCGGCCATCCATGGGGGTGAGCCCGCTCCTCGCTGGAAGGTTGCCTCCATGTTTGCTCGCCTTTTCGGCTTTCTCTCTGCCGACATGGCCATCGACCTCGGGACCGCGAACACGCTGGTCTACGTCAAGGGTCGCGGCATCGTCCTCAATGAACCGTCGGTTGTTGCCATCGCCGACATTCGCGGCCGCAAGCAGGTGCTGGCGGTGGGCGATGAGGCGAAGCAAATGCTCGGCCGCACACCTGGCAACATCGCCGCCATCCGGCCGCTGCGGGACGGTGTGATCGCCGATTTCGAGGTGGCGGAGGAGATGATCAAGCATTTCATCCGCAAGGTGCATAACCGCCGCAGCTTTGCTTCGCCGATGATCATCGTCTGCGTGCCTTCGGGGTCCACCGCCGTCGAACGCCGCGCCATCCAGGAAAGCGCCGAAAGCGCGGGCGCACGGAAGGTACTGTTGATCGAAGAGCCGATGGCGGCCGCGATCGGCGCTGGGCTGCCGGTGACCGAGCCCTCCGGCTCGATGGTCGTCGATATTGGCGGTGGGACCACTGAAGTGGCGGTGATCAGCCTGGGTGGCATCGTCTATGCCCGCTCGGTGCGCGTGGGCGGCGACAAGATGGATGAGGCGGTGATCAGCTACATCCGCCGCGCCCACAACCTGCTGATCGGCGAGAGCTCGGCCGAGCGGATCAAGATGGGGATCGGCGCCGCAGCGGCACCGCCCGATGAGGGCGAGGGCGCCTACACCGAGGTCAAGGGCCGCGACCTGATGAACGGCGTGCCGCGCGAAGTCGCCGTCAGTCAGCGCGAGATCGCCTTCGCCCTGGCCGAGCCGGTGACGCAGATCGTGGAAGCGGTGAAGGTGGCGCTGGAAAACACGCCGCCCGAACTGGCCGCGGACATCGTCGACAAGGGCATTGTGCTGACCGGCGGGGGCGCGTTGCTGTATCGGCTGGACGAAGTGCTGCGCGATGCGACAGGATTACCCGTGGTGGTGGCGGAAGAGCCGCTGAACTGCGTCGCACTCGGCACCGGGCGCGCGCTGGAGGATATCAAGCGGCTTCGCCAAGTGCTCACGAGCATGTACTGAGACAGCTTAACCCCTGACCGGATAACCCATTGATCCGACTCAGCATTCCCTTGCGTCAGGTGCTGTCGCGCCTTTCGCTGCCTGTCCTGATCGCAGCCGCGTTTGGGGCCATGCTGCTCGGCAAGGCCGATGCGCTGCTGATCGAGCGTGCGCGCATGGCGCTGGCTGACCTGCTCAGCCCGGTCTGGGCAGTGGCGCAGGAGCCGGTGGGCGCAGTGCGCGACCTGGTGCGCGACGCCGGCCAGCTGTGGGAGATGCGCGGCGAGAATGCCCGCCTGCGCGAGGAGAATGACCGGCTGCACCGCTGGCAGGCCACCGCCCTGGCGCTGGAGGCGGAGAATTCGATGCTGCGCCGGCAACTGGCGTGGATCCCCGACCCGGCACCCAATTTCTTCACCAGCCGGGTGGTCGCCGATGGCGGCGGCACCTACGCCCGCGCCGTGCTGCTGGCGACCGCCAGTCAGACGCCGGCGCGCAAGGGCCAGGTGGCGCTGGATGAACGCGGCTTCGTGGGGCGGGTGACCGAGGTAGGCAGCCGCTCGGCCCGGGTGCTGCTGGCCACCGACATCAACAGCCGGATCCCGGTGACGTTGGAGAACAGCCGGGCGCGGGCGATCATGGTCGGCAACAACGCGGCCCGGCCGCGGCTGCAGCACTGGCCCGAGGGCCAGGTACCGCGCGAGGGGGACCGGGTGGTGACCTCGGCCGAGGCCGGCGCCTTCCCGTCCGGCCTGCCAGTGGGGGTGGTGCGCTGGACGGAAAGCGGCGCGCCCGAGGTCGAGCTGTTCGCGCGGCTGGACCGGCTGGACATCGTGCGGCTGTTTGATTTCGGCTTGTCCGGCATCCTGCCGCCCGAAGCTGTCGCCCGCCCCGAGCCGCGCCAGCGGCGATGAAGCCCCCGGTTCGTGGGCGGATACAGCCGCCAACCGGCCTGCTGCGGCGGGTCGATGCCATCATGCGCGGCGCCTTTCCCACCATGGCGACGCTGGTGCTGATGATTGCGGGCGCGGTGCCGGTGGGTGCGCCGGGACTGGTGATGGCTTTGTGCCTGCCCTGCGTCTTCTTCTGGACGGTGTTTCGCCCCGCGGCGATGCCGCCGCCGGCGGTGTTCGGGCTGGGGGTGGCGCAGGACCTGCTGGCCCACGCACCCTTCGCCTCGGGCGTGCTGGTACTGCTGGCGGCGCATGGCGCGGCGCTGCGCCTCCGCGGCTTCGTGGCGCGGCAGGGGTTCGGCACGGTTTGGATGATCTATTGCGGCGTGGCGGCAGGGGCCGCCGCGCTGGCCTGGGCGTTGCAGGGGCTGCTGGACTGGCGGCTGCCGCCGACCAGCCCGGGGCTGCACCAGGCGGCGATCTCGATCGGCATCTATCCCTGCCTCGCCTGGCTGCTGTCCCGCGCGCACCGCGCCCTGGCGGAGTCGGAAGCATGAAGAAGCCGCGCACCCCCCGTCATGGCCGCGTGCTATCCGGCCACCCGCTTCCCGCATCGGACGCCCGGTTCAAGTCCGCCGGCCAGGACGTGGCCGGGAGGATCGCGCTGTGAGGATGCCATGGAGCAAGCGCGAGAGCGGGCTGGCCGGCTTCTCGATGCGCGGGGTGAAGCGGGAGGAGGAGCAGCGGCGGTCGGTCTTCACCCGGCGCGCCCTGGTGCTGGGCGGCATCCAGCTCGGCGCCTTCGGCTTCCTGGGCTACCGGCTGCACAAGCTGCAGGTTGATGAGGGCGCCCGTTTCGCCACCCTGGCGGAGGAGAACCGGCTGTCGGCGCGGCTGCTCAGCCCGCCGCGCGGCCGCATCCTGGACCGCAACGGCCTGGTCGTGGCCGGCAACCGGCTGAACTGGCGCGTCCTGTTGGTGGCCGAGCAGACCCAGGATATTGGCGCCACTTTGGAGACCTTCGGCCGCATCGTGCCGCTGACCGAAACCGAGCGCGCCCGCGTCGAGCGTGAACTGCGCCGCCGCCGCCGCTTCGTGCCGACCATCATCCGCGAATTCCTGTCCTGGGAGGAGATGGCGCGCATCGAGGTCAATGCGCCCGATTTGCCGGGTATCCTGATCGACGTCGGCACCACGCGGCTCTACCCCGAGGGCGAGCACCTGGCCCATATGGTGGGATACGTGGCGCCGCCGGCCGAGCGCGACATGGATGGCGATCCGCTTCTGCAATTGCCCGGCGTGCGCGTCGGGCGCTCGGGCGTCGGGCGGCATTACGACCAGGTGCTG
>JACMRO010000573.1 GCA_014376425.1 Rubritepida sp. | reverse complement strand
GCCGGCGAGGTGCGGAATCAGCTCGACCAGCCGGGCGGTTGCGTTGAAGCCGGGTTCGGGCAGAGGGCGGGAGCGGGGCAGGGCGGGCTCGTTCTCGCCCCGCCCGCCGCCATAGATGACGTTGCCGCGGCTGATCTGTCGGACATAGACGTCGCCACCGACCACGCCCAGGTTGTGGGTACAGAAGAAGGGAAGCGGCTCGGTCACCAGCATGTTGGGGCTGAGGGGATAGACCGGTACCGGCTCGCCGAAGATTTCCGCGACATGGCCGCCCCAGAAGCCGGCACAGTTCAGCAACACGGGCGCGGTGAAGCTTCGGCCGCCGGCTTCGACGCGAAAGCCGGCCTCCATGGCTGTCACCTCGTGGTGTTCCAGCAAGGTCGCGCCCGCCTCGCGTGCGGCGCGGGCCAAAGCGGGGGTGAGCAGGCGCGGATTGGCCGAACCATCCTCCGCGAGCAGCGACCCGGCGACGACGCTCCCGGAAAAATACGGGTGCTGCGCGCGAATCGCGTTGCGGCCCAGCATGGTGGTGGGAAGGCCATGTTCGGCGGCCATGGCGTTCCAGCGCAGCAGGTCGGCCTCCTCCACCGCGTTGCGCGCCAGTTTGAGGTGACCGCAGGGGTCGAACTCGGCGTCCGTGCCGCACAGTTCGTGCATCCTCGCCCAAAGCTCGCGCGAGCGTCGGGCGAGCGGGATTTCCGCCGGGTGGCGCCCCTGCTGGCGCACGCCGCCATGATTGACGCCGCTGGCCTGGCCACCGACGAGGCCGCGCTCGAGCAGCACCACCTGGGCACCCCGCCGCGCCAGATGCAGCGCGGCGGAACAACCGGCGCCACCGCCGCCCAGGATCAGCACATCGGCGTTCATGCCATAGGCACCGGTTTGACCGGCATCTGCCCGCGCAGCCGACCGACTTCTGCGATGTCGCAGCCCAGCGCTGCCGCCAGCACCTCGGCAGCGGGCGGGCCACAAAGGCGGCCCTGGCAGCGGCCCATGCCGACCCGCGTCAGCGCCTTGCCCCGGTTGATGTCAGGCGCCACGGAGGCGCGCAGATCGGCCGCGGTGATCGCCTCGCATCGGCACAACAGAGTGTCGTCCGGCATCGCGGCGGCCAGGGCATGCGGATAGGGGTAGGCCCGCTCCAGCGCGGTGCGGAAGCGCGCCTCACGGGCGATCGCGCGATCCAGCCGCGCGGCCTCCGCGCCAGTATCGCCCAGCACGACCAGGGCGGCGCGCGCGCCCCCCAGCTCCGCCATCACGCTGCCGCCGACCGAGGCGCCGTCACCAGCCAGGAAAACCCCAGGCACCGCAGTGCGGCCGGCGGCGTCACGCTCGGGCAGCCAAAGGCGTTGCAGCGGGTCAAAGGCAAAGGGCACGCCGGCCAGGTCGGCGAGCTGCGTCTCAGGCTTGAGCCCCCAGCCCAACGCGACCGCATCGACTTCCGTGCGATGCTCGCCGCGACCATCACGCCAGACCAGGCCGGTGCAGCCAGGTTCAATGCGCAGCGGCACAGCGCCGGTTCGCACCGTCAGGCGGGCCAGCCAGCCCAGCCCGCGTAGCGCCATGAGCGGATTGCGGGCCAGGCCCGGCGCGGCGCGCAAGGTGGTGGCCCAGGGCGTGCTGTCCAGCACCAACGCCGGCGCTGCGCCGGCCTTGGTGAGTTGCCACGCCAACAGCAGCAGCAACGGGCCGGTGCCGCACAGCGCGACCCGCCGCCCCATCGCCAGCCCCTGCGTCTTGAGCGCGATTTGCGCGGCACCCAGGCTGGTGACGCCGGGCTGCGTCCAGCCAGGGATCGGCACCACCCGGTCCATCGCGCCGGTGCAGAGGATGAGTTGGTCATAGGCCAGGGTGGAATGGCCGGCGTCACCCTGCAGGTCCAGCAGCCGGGGCCCCGGGCGCAGGTTCCAGACGAGCGTGCCGGGCCGCCAGTCCGTTCGTGGCTTCAGCGCTTCCAACGCCGCATGCAGCGAATGGGCGCGGCCCGCATCCTCGCCATACAGCGCCGCGCCGCGCCGCGCGAAGCCGGGCGGCGGCTTCTGGAAGACGCGGCCGCCGCCATCGGGCGCCTCGTCGATCCACGCCGGGCGTTGGCCGCCGTTGACCAACCGCTCCACCGCGCGCACGCCTGCAGGACCGGCGCCGACCACCACCACGCTCATCGCCGCACCACGCTCATGCCGGCCGCGACCAGGGTGCCGCAGGCCCGCGCCGCCACGCCGTCCACCAGCAGGAAGCAATCCTGGCAGGCGCCCATCCAGCAAAAGCCGGCGCGTGGACCGTCACCAAATTCGGAGGTGCGAACCGTAGTCCCCAGTGTCAACAGCGCGGTCAGGACAGTGTCGCCCTGGCGTGCCTCGGCCGGCCCACCATCCAGCGTGAAATGCAGCATGGGCCGGTCCTGGTCGAGCAGCCGAACGACCGTCACAGCGGCACCTCGTGCCGGCAGTTCACCAGCAACTCGGCGATGGTGGCGGTGTTGGGCAGATGCAGCACCGTGAAGGCCAGTTCGGCCAAATCCTCGGGCGCGGTCATCTGCCCCCGATCGAAATCGGCCGCCATCGTCATATCGGTGGCGACAAAGCCGGGCGCCAGCGCCGTGGCACGCACCCCGCGGGCAAACCCCTCACGCCGGACCGCCTGTGTCAGCGCCATCAGCGCGAACTTGCTCATCGCATATCCGGTGTTGTCGTTGCGGACCCGCTTGCCGGACAGGGAGGCAATGTTCAGCACCCGCCCGGTGCCGCCGGCCACCAGGGCAGGCCAGGCGGCACGGATCACCCGCATGGGCGCAGGCTGTTCACCTGCCACATGCGCTCGAAGGGCGCCTCGTCGGCGCTGAGGAAATGCGCGCGGGGATTGATGCCGGCGGCGTTGACCAGTGCATCGATCCGCCCATGCGCGGCCAGGGTTTCCTGCACCCAGGGCCCGGCCGGGCCGGTGGCGTCGTAGCGGCAGGCCAGGCTGCCGGGCGGGGCCGCCCCGGGGTCACGCACCCCGGCGCTGACCACGCAGCCCGCCGCCAGCAGCCGCACAGCGATCGCGTGGCCTATGCCGCGTGAGGCGCCGCTGACCATGACGACGCGCCCGGTGGGATCAAGCACGGTGGCACCTCACCCATTGCCCGCCCAGATCGCGCAGGGCCTGCGGTGCCTCGCAGCCCGGCCCGGCCATCGGGCAGCGTGCCTGGAAGCGGCAGCCCGGCGGCATCGCATCCAGCGCCGGCACCCGGCCGGGGATGGCGGATAGGGGCTGCGCGGCGCGCGGGATCGCTGCGAACAGCGCCCGCGTGTAGGGATGCGCGGGCTGGGCAAAAATGTCGGTCACACGCCCCTCCTCCACCACCTGTCCCGCATACATCACCGCGACCCGGTCGGCGATCTGCGCCACCACCCCCAGATTATGGGTGATGAACAGCATGGCCATGCCGCGCGTCGCCTGCGCATCCGCCAGCAGTCCCAGTACCTGCGCCTGGATGGTAACGTCCAGCGCCGTCGTTGGCTCGTCCGCCAGCAGCACGGCGGGCTCGCAGGCCAGGGCGATGGCGATCATCACACGCTGCCGCATGCCGCCCGAGAATTGGTGCGGGTAGTCGCGCAGGCGGGTGGCGGCGGAGGGAATCTTGACCTCCTCGAACAGCAAGCGCGCGCGATCCAGCGCGGCCGCGCGGGACAGGCCCTCATGGATCACCAGCGCCTCAGCCACCTGGTCGCCCACCGTCATCACCGGGTTGAGCGCGGTCATCGGCTCCTGGAAGATCATCGCCATCCGCGCCCCGCGCAGCTTCTCCAGCGCGGGTTCGGGCAGGCCGGCGATGGAGCGGCCCTCCAGCAACACCTCTCCGGACGCGACGCGGCCGACGGGCGGGCGGATCAGGCCCATCACGCTCATGGCGGTCACGCTCTTGCCGCAGCCGCTTTCGCCGACCAGGGCAAGGATTTCCCGCGGTGCCAGGGTGAAGGACACGCCGGCCACGGCCTCCCGCCACACGCCATCAATGCGGAATTCGCTGCGCAGATCGCGAACTTCGAGCACGTTCATGCCGCGAACCGCGCGGGCGAGAATGCCCCGATGGGCAGGTTGGTCGCACCGCGCGCCATCAACTCCGCCATCGCCGCGCCAGCGGCTGGCGAAAGCTGGAACCCGTGCCCCGAATAGCCGAAGGAATGAAACAAACCCGGCAGCACCCGGCTTTCGCCCAGGACCGGTATCTGGTCCGGCGTGCGGGCCTCGATACCCGTCCAACTGCGCACGATCCGTGCGTTGCGCACCACCGGAAAGATATCCGCCGCGATGCGCGCGGCGTGCGCCAGGTTGGCGAAATCAACATTCGCCGTCTCCGTGGCCAGGTCGTTGCTGCCCTGGTGGCCGCCGCCGATCACCACCGTGCCCTCCTCCGTCTGCTTGAAGGACAGGGCGCGGGACTGGCTGCCCACCGTGGGCTGGCAGAAAGGCGGCAGCCTTTCCGTCACCATCATCATGGAGGCCTTGGCGGTGGTCGGAATGTGCTCGCCCAGCCCTGCCGCAAGCCCCGTCGCCCAGGCCCCGGCGCAATTGGCGACGCGGTCGGCGCGCATCGGGCCGTGGTCCGTTTCCACCAGCAGGCCGGGCGCGATGCCGTGGACCGATACGCCCTCGATGATCTCCGCGCCCGCCGCCAGCACCGCGCGGCGGAAGGCCATGACCGTGCGCATCGGGTTGGCGGCGCCATCGTCGCGCACCACCATGGCGCCCCTGATATGCGGCGCCATGGCGGGCAGCAGGCGGCGGGCCTCGGTGGCATCGATCAGTTCCTCATGCGTCCAGCCGGCGGCACGCATGGCATCGTGCCGGCGCTCCAGCGCGGCCATGTCGGCATCGCTCTCCGCCAGCTTCATTTGGCCGGAAGGCCGGAAGCCGCCATCGTCGCCCACCAGCGCTGGCAGGCTGGCCCAGATTTCCGCCGCGACCATGGACAGGCCGACCTCCGCCATGTCCCGCCCCAGTCGGCGCACCCCGCCGGCGTTGATGCCGGAGGAGTGGCGGCCGACATGGCGGCGTTCCAGCACGGTGACGCGCCAGCCCGAAAGCCGCGCCAGATGTAGCGCGGTGGAGAGGCCATGCAGCCCGCCGCCGATGATGATGGCCGTGTGCGTCAAGCGAGCGCAGCCAGTTCGCCCAGCGTGAGCGGCTTGGTCGGGAAGCGTGTCCGCAGCGGCTCGACCATCGCGCCATCGACCCCGCGGGCCGCGGCCACGGCGGAATGCAGCAATGGCCCGCAGACCCGCCCCTGGCACGCACCCATGCCTGCCCTGGTGAACGCCTTGAGCTGGTTGGTGCCCAGGCAGCCCAGCGCCACCGCCTCCCGCACCCGGCCGGCGCTGACTTCCTCGCAACGGCACAGCATCACCGGATCGGCCGGGGGCGGCAGCGGCGGGAACAGCGCATCCAGAAAGCGCCGCGGCGCCCGCTGCCGGCCGCGCCGGAGCAGCAGCGGCCCAGCCAGCGCATCCCGCTGCTCGACCCCGAAGCATCCCAAAGCATGGGCCACCGCCAGCGCGGCGATGCGGCCGGATAGTGCGGCGGCGGCAGCGCCGAACACCCCGCCGCCATCACCGGCCACGAGTATGCCGGCGGTGCTGGTATGGCCCCATTCATCCACAACCGGCTCCCAGGCGCCGGCCCGGAAGCGATGCGCGCAGCCCTGGATGGCGCGCGTGACCTGGGTGTTCGGCACCACGCCGTCATGCAGCAGCAGGGTGTCCGCCGGGTGGGGCGTGCCGTCGATGACCACACGCTCCAGCTGGCCATCCCCTTCGGCGCGGAGATCCCGGCTGCGATGGACGGGCACCTGGCGGCGCACGGCCCCCATCCAGGCCATGCCACGCGCCAAATAACCGGGCGCGGCCAGCGCGGCCGGCAGGTGCCATAGCGCGGCGGTTCGCGGCCCGCTCATATCGACGATGCCGGCGATCCGGCCGCCCTTTGCCAAGGCCTGCGCGGCGTAGAGCCACAGCAGCGGCCCCTGGCCGGCCAGCCAAACCGCACCGGACGGCAGCAGCCCGGCCGACTTCATCAGGATCTGCGCGGCCCCCACGCCCATCACGCCCGGCAGCGTCCAGCCTGGAAGGGGCAGGGCACGCTCGGTGGTGCCAGGGGCGAGGATGATCTGGCCGGCCGCGACGCGCCTTGCCCCGCCTTCTTCCGAGAAGAATGCGACCGGCCCCGGCTCGATGGCCCAGAGCGTGGCGCCGAAGCGCCGCTCAGCGCCGCTCCCGGCCAGCGCCGCGGCCAGCTTCGCGCCTGCACGGGCCTGGTCCGCGCCGGGGCCGCGCGCATCGGCCCGCGCCCCCCGATACACCTGTCCCCCCGGCGCCGCATTTTCATCCAGCAGCAGCACGGACAGGCCCTGGGCACGCGCCTCCAGCGCCGCGGACATGCCGGCCGGTCCCGCGCCCAGCACCAGGACATCCACCCTCATGGCGCGGCCTTCATGCCAGGGGTCACAGCGACCATGCAAGCCTGCACCACCGCGCCTTCCACCTGCACGACGCAATCGAAGCAGGCGCCCATCATGCAGAAGGCGCCGCGCGGCGCACCGCTCAACACCGTGCCGCGAAGCCGCACCACCCCCGCCGCCAACAGCGCCGCCGCCAGGGGCTCGCCGGTGCGGGCGGGCAGGACGGCGCCATCCCACTCGATGCTGCAATCGGCAGGTTCAGTGCGCTGGAACATTGAACCTGCGTGGATGAAGGTCGGCCACCGCATCGGGAAGGCGGCCGGCCAGAATGCCCGCGGCCAACGGGCCGCTATGCTGCGCCGCCAACGTCACCGCGGAATGGCAGACCGCGACGAAAATGCCCGGATGGGTCGGGCTTTCGGCATAGGCGGGAAAGCCATCCGGCGTCATTGGCCGAAGCGCCGCCCAGCTTCGCACCACCCGGGCGCTGCGCAGCGGCGGCAGCACACGCGCGGCGCGCGATGCCATGGCTGCAAGATGATCCACCCGCGTGCGCGGCTCCGGGTCGCCATCATCCTCGATGGTGACGCCGATCTGGATGGTGCCATCCACCGTCTGCCGGAGCGCACTGGCCGGCAGCGGCAGTATGGCGGGCAGGCGTTCGGTGACGAGGTTCTGCCCGCGCACCGGGCGGACCGGGACGTCCAGGCGCACCATGGCCCCGGGCCGGGGGGGGCGCAGGGCGGCGGCGGTGGCCAG
>JACMRO010000572.1 GCA_014376425.1 Rubritepida sp. | reverse complement strand
GCCAGCGGCAGGGCGCGGGGGTCGGCGGCGCCCACATCCTCGGCGGCGAAGCGGGTCAGCCGCCGCGCGATGTAGCGCGGGTCCTCGCCGCCGGTCAGCATCCGCGCGAACCAATAGATCGCCGCGTCCGGATCGCTGCCCCGCATCGATTTGTGCAAGGCGGAGATGAGGTTGAAATGCTCCTCGCGGTCCTTGTCATAGAGGGCCGCGCGCCGCGCCAGCAGCGCCTGCAGGCCGACCACGTCCAGCAGCTCGCCAGGCGGGATGGCCAGCAGCTGCTCGGCCAGGTTGAGCAGGTAGCGGCCATCGCCATCGGCCATGGCGCGCAGGGTCGCGCGAGCCTCGGGGAGCAGCGGCAGAGCGCGCGCCTCCAGCGCCTCGGCCCGGCCCAGCAGCCGTTCCAGCGCCGCGTCATCAAGCCGGTGCAGCACAAGCACCTGGGTGCGCGACAACAGCGCTGCGTTCAGCGCGAAGCTGGGGTTTTCAGTCGTGGCGCCGACCAGTGTGACGGTGCCGTCCTCCACCACGCTCAGGAACCCATCCTGCTGCGCCCGGTTGAAACGATGCACCTCATCGACGAAGAGCAGCGTGCCGCCGCGCCGGCGCCGCGCCTCCTCGAACACCCGCTTGAGGTCCGCCACGCCCGAAAACACCGCCGAGATCGCGGTGAAATGCAGCCCCGCCGCCTCCGCCAGCAGCCGGGCGATGGTGGTCTTGCCCACCCCCGGCGGCCCCCACAGAATTAGGCTGGGCAGCGAGCCGCGGGCCAGCATCGCCGCCAGCGCGCCTGCCTCGCCCAGAAGCGCCTCTTGCCCCACCACCTCATCGAGGCGCGCAGGACGCAGGCGGTCGGCCAATGGGCGTGGGCCGGCACGCGGCGCGGGTGCCGCGTCGCCACCGAACAGATCGCTTTCCGGGTGACGGGCCTCTGCCATCCGCGCATCATGCCTTCAAAACCAGGAGAGAAACATGGCCAGGCGCCGCGCGTTGCTGATTGCCCTCGCGGCGCCTGCCTTCGCGCAGGCCCGCTCCATCCGCATGATCGTCTCCTTTCCGCCCGGCGGCAGCACCGACGTGGTCGCCCGCCTGATCACGCCCACGTTGGAGCGCGTGCTGGGCACCACCGTGGTGATCGAAAATCGCGGCGGCGCGAATGGCGCGATCGGCGCCGCGGCCGCCGCCCAGGCCGCGCCGGACGGCGGCACCTTCCTGCTCGATGCCGGCGGCAGCGTCACCAACCAGCACCTGATGCGCGGCCTGGGCTTCGACTACGCGACCGCCTTGGCGCCGGTGACGCAACTGACCCTGCTGCCCTCGGTGCTGTTGGTCGCGCGTGACAGCCCGCACAACACGCTGGAACGGCTGCTGGCGCATTTGCGCGCCCACCCCGGCCACGCCAGCTACGGCTCATCGGGCATTGGCACCGGGGCGCATCTTTCCGCCGCGTTGCTGATGCGCCGGGCCGGTACCACCGCGCAGCACATCCCCTATCGCGGCGGCGCGCAGCAGATGACGGCGATGCTGGCGGGCGAGACGCTGTTCTGCTTCTCCACCCTCGCGGTTCCCGCCCCGCTGCTGGCGGAGGGCCGGCTGATCGCCATCGCCGCCTCCTCGGCCGAGCGCATCCCCGGCTATGAGACGGTGCCCACGGTGGCCGAGCAGGGCTTCGCCGGCTTCGACATGGTTGATTTCCACCACATCTCGGCGCCGGCCGGCACGCCCGCGCCGCTTATCGCCCGCATGGCCGGGGCAGCGGCCCAGGCGATGCATTCGGCTGAGCTGGCAGGGCGCTTCCAGCTACTGGGCCTGGTGCCGCGCGCCGAGGGGCCGGCGGCCTTCGCGCGCTTCCTGGCCGATCAGCGGGTGCGGCTGGCGGAGGTGATCCGGGCCGAAGGTATTGGCCTTGACTGACGGCGGCGCTGTCATCAATCCGCCCCTCGTCGCGTCCGATGTTCCTGCTTAGATATCTGTCATGCTTCGCCGTTCATTCATGGCCCTGGCCACCCCAGCGCTCGCCCAGTGGGCGCCAAGCCACCCCATCCGCCTGATCATCGCTTTCCCGCCCGGCGGCAGCACCGACGTGCTGGGCCGGCTGATCGCGCCGCTGCTGGCCGCCGCGCTGGGCCAGCCGGTGGTGCCGGAGAACCGGACCGGCGCGGCCGGCGCCGTGGCGGCGGGCTTCGTCGCCGCATCGCCGCCCGATGGCCACACCGTCCTGCTGGACAGCGGCGGGCACGCGACGAACCCTTACCTGATGCGCGGCCTGGGCTTCGACTACCTCACCGCCTTCGCACCGGTGACGTTGCTGGCGACGCTGCCGCTGCTGCTGGTCACCCGCGATGCCCTAACGTTGCCGCAGCTTCTGGCGCGTGAACGGCCCACCTATGGCAGCGTGGGCGTGGGCAGCCGCACCCACCTCGCGGGCGCGCTGCTGCTGCGCCGCGCGGGCCTGGCTGGCACCCACATTCCCTACCGCGGTGGCGCGGACCAGATCACCGCCCAGCTTCGGGGCGAGACGGATTTCGGCTTCTCCTCCATCGCCCTGACCGCGGCTTTGCTGCGCGAAGGCCGCCTGCACGCACTGGGCACGGCGGGGCCGGCCCTGCCGGGCGTGCCGCCGCTGGGGTTCGACATGTTCGACTGGCTGGCGCTGCACGCACCGGCACGGACGCCCGGGGCGGTGGTGGCGCGCATCGCCGAGGCCGCGGGCGCCGCCATGGCGGAGCCGGCCCTGCAGCACCGCCTCGCGGAACTGGGCTTGCAGCCGGCGGCGGGCGGCCCGGCCGCCCTCCCCGCCTTCCTGGCTTGGGGGCGCGCCGCCATGTCCCCGCTCCTCGCCGCCGCGGGCATCCCGGTGGAATGGCCCAAGCGATGGCCGAGACGATCGGGGGTGGGTGCCTGGGCGG
>JACMRO010000571.1 GCA_014376425.1 Rubritepida sp. | reverse complement strand
GCACCGGCTGGTGACCGAGGGGCTGGGGGTGCGGCGGCTGCGCCTGGTGCTGGGCAATTCGATGGGCGGCATGCACGCTTGGCTGTGGGCAACGACGTACCCGGACATGATGGGTGCGGTGGTGCCGATGGCCGCCCAGCCGACCGCCATGGCCGCGCGCAACTGGATGCTGCGGCGGCTGCTGGTGGAGGGCATCCGCCAGGAGCCTGCGTATGCGGGGGGCAACTACACCGCACCACCACCCTCACTGCGCCTGGCCAACCTGTTTTACGCGACAGCGACGAATGGCGGCACGCTGGCGATGCAGGCGGCGGCGCCCACGGGCGCGGCGGCCGACGCGCTGATCGATGCCCGGCTGGCTGCGCCAACGGCTGCGGACGCGAACGACTTCATGTGGCAATGGGACGCGTCGCGCGACTATGACGCCTCGGCCGGCCTGGGACGTATTCGCGCCGCGGTGCTGGCGATCAACGCCGCGGATGATGAACGCAATCCGCCCGAGACCGGGCTCATGCAGGCCGCGATCGCGCGGATCCCCACGGCCCGACTGCTGCTGATCCCCGCCAGCGTCGAGACGCGCGGCCACGGCACCACCGGCAATGCCGCTTTCTGGGCCGAAGCGTTGCGCGGCTTTTTAGCCAATCTGCCGCACGCACACTGATTGACGGCGGCCGCGACGCCGTTCCAATCTCCTATCGCAACGAAAATTATCCAGGGGGGCGCGATGACGCCATTGCCGCCATTTGCCGCCGACCCGATGCGGCCGGCCGACCTGGCCGCCTGCCAGGCGGCGCTGGCGGTGGGGTCGAAGAGCTTCGCCGCCGCCGCCCGCATCCTGCCCCGCCGGGTGCGCGCGCCGGCTACCGCGCTCTACGCCTTCTGCCGCGTCGCCGACGATGCGGTCGACACCGAAGCGGACCCGAAGGCGAGCGTGAAGCGGCTGCGCGCGCGGTTGGATGCCATCTATGCCAACGCGCCTGATGACCACCCGGCCGACCGCGCCTTCGCCGCCGTCGTCGCCGAATACGAAATGCCCAAGGCGCTGCCGGAGGCGCTGATCGAAGGTTTCGAGTGGGATGCCGAGGGCCGGCGCTACGACACGCTGGACGCTTTGCATGCCTATTGCGCGCGCGTGGCCGGCACGGTGGGCGCAATGATGGCGCTGCTGATGGGGGTGCGGGACGCGCCGCGCCTGGCGCGGGCCTGCGACCTGGGCGTGGCGATGCAACTGACCAATATCGCCCGCGATGTGGGTGAGGATGCGCGGAATGGCCGCATCTACCTGCCGCTGAATTGGCTGCGCGAGGCGGGGGTAGAGCCCGGGGCATGGGAGGCGGCGCCCGCCTACACCCCGGCGGTGCAGGGCGTGGTGCACCGGCTGCTGGCCGATGCCGACGCGCTCTATGCCCGCTCCGAAGCTGGAATCGCTGCCCTGCCGGCCGATTGCCGGTCGTCCATCCGCGCCGCCGGCCGCATCTATGCCGAGATTGGGCGCCTGGTGCGGGGGCCGGGCTTCGACCCGGTGACGCAGCGCGCCATCGTGCCGCGCGGCCGCAAGATGACACTGCTGGCCCAGGCCATGCTGCCGCGCTGGGCACGGGTGACGAGCCTGGGACTCCCGCCGCTGGACGCCACCGCCTATCTTGTGCGCGCGGTGCCGGGCCAGGGAGGCACCAGCCTCGATGAGCGGATCGAGTGGATGATCGGCGTTCTGGCGCGGGTTGAAGGGCGGACGGCGTAGCGCACCAGCCGCCCCGGCCGTGCCCGGGCGGCACCACCCACGACGATGTGGATGGTGCCTCCCAACGAATGGCCCGCCTCAGCGCGCCGGCGTCAGCCGAAGCGGCACGAAGCGCTGGCCGCTTTCGCTCTCGACCAGGAACAGCGCCGTGCCACGCCCCTGCCGGCGCAACCGTTCCACCCGCTCATTCAGCTCCTGCGGCGTGTTCACCCGCTCCTGCTGCACTTCGAGGATGATGTCACCAGGGCGCAGCTCGCGCTCGGCCGAGGGCGAATTGGGCGCAACCTCGACGACCGCGACGCCACGCTGCTCGGGCCGCAGGCGCAGGCGCTCACGCAATTCGGGCGTGATGGCGGCGACCCGCATGCCCAGGCCCGTGATCTCCACAGGCCGGCTGGCCTGCGGGGCGGGCGCCTGCGGGTTGGCGCCGGCCAGCTGTTGCTCGGGCGGCAATTCGCCCAGCGTCACCTGCACCGTCACCTCCCGGCCTTCGCGCCACACAACCACCGGCACCTGGGTGCCGACGGCGGTCTCGGCCACGATGCGCGGCAGGCCGCGCATGTCCCGCACATCCTGATTGTTGAAGCGCAACACCACGTCGCCGTTGCGAATGCCGGCAGCGGCGGCCGGCGCACCCTCCTGAGCGCGGGCGATCAGAGCGCCACGGGTGCCGCCGCGCAGGCCAAGGCTTTCAGCGATCTCGTCGGTCACCTGCTGGATATTCACCCCCAGCCAGCCGCGCCGCACCCGGCCGCCATCAGCCAGCTGCATGGCGACGCCACGCGCCAGGTTTGACGGGATGGAAAAGCCAATGCCAATCGACCCGCCAGAAGGCGAGTAGATGGCGGTGTTGATACCCACCACCTCGCCCCGCATGTTGAACAGCGGGCCACCGGAATTGCCGCGATTGATCGCCGCATCGGTCTGAATGAAGTCGTCGAACGGTCCTTGCCGGATGTCGCGGCCGCGGGCCGAGACGATGCCGGTGGTCACGGTGCCACCCAGGCCGAAGGGATTGCCGATGGCCAGCACCCAGTCGCCGACCTCCGCGGTATCGCTGTTGCCCCAAGGCACGAAGGGAAGCGGTGCGGAGTGGCGCACGCGCAAAACGGCGAGGTCGGTGCGCGGGTCGGTGCCCAGCAATTCGGCGCGTAAGACGGTGTTGTCGGCCAGGATCACGTTGATTTCGGATGCGCCGTCGATGACGTGGTTGTTGGTGACCACGATTCCCGAGGCGTCGATGATGAAGCCCGAACCGAGCGACTGCCCGCGCCGGCCGCCTGGGCCGGGAGGACCGCCGGGGCCGCCGCCGGGGGGGCCAGGGGGGGCGTCACGCTCGGCGCCCGGGCCTTGCTGGCCCGGCCCGGGCCGGTTTCGGTTAAAGAAATCACGAAAGAATTCTTCGAACGGGCTGCCGGGCGGCGCCTGCGGTGCGTCGGGTGCATCGGGCCGTACACCGGGGCGTGGCGGTGGGGCGCCGCCGATGGTCGAGGAAATATTCACCACCGCCGGCAACAGCACCCGCGCGAGCGGCGCGAAGCTGTTGGGCTGGGCGAAGGCCGGCGCCACGGGCACAGGTACGGAGGCACCTGGTGGCGCGCCTGGCGGTGCGGCCACCGGCGGCAGCGGCTGGGCGAAGCTCGGCCAGGCCAGGCTCGCGGTCAGAAGGGCGATGGGGAGACGCATGTTCACCTCATAGGGCCGGCGGAGCGCCGACTGATGTAGTTTACGATACAACAGCCGATCGAAGCGGCGATGACCAATACGCGACGGTCAGGCGCGAATTGTAACAACGCGCACGCCCTTGGCCGCTGATGGCAAACGAGCCAGGGCGGCCAGGGTTACGCAAGCTCAGCCCGGTGCGGGAGCCGGCACCGCGGGCGCCGGAGCTGGCATCCGTGCTGCCGGCATTTCCCGGAAGTAGCGGAAGAAATCGCTTTCCGGGGTCAGCACCATGCGCTGCTCACCGCCCGAGAATACCTCCCGATAGGCCTGCATGGTGCGCCAGAACTGATAGAATTCCGGGTCGCGGTTGAACGCCTCGGCGAAGACGCGGATCGCCTCCTGCTCGCCGGCGCCGCGCAGGATCTGCGCGTTGGCTTCCGCCTCGGCCAGCAGCACCGTGCGGTCGCGCTCCGCATTGGCGCGGACGCGGGCCGCGACCTCGGCGCCCTCGGCCCGGGCCTCACGCGCCACCCGTTCGCGTTCGGACTGCATGCGCGCCAAGATGGCCTGGGTGTTCTCATCGGGGAAGTCGGCGCGCCGGATGCGGACATCCGCGACCTCGACGCCGAAGCGGCGGGCTTCCTCGTTCACCTGGCGACGGATCTCACCCATGATCCGCGTGCGGTCGGTCGACAGGATCGACAGCAGCGGCTCGCCGGCCAGCACCCGGCGCAGTGAGGATGACACGATGGGTGCCAGGCGCCCGCGAATCCCCTGCTCGGCCGCGCCGACCGTCTGGAAGAACAGCAGCGGATTGGTGATCCGGAAGCGGGTGAAGCTGTCCACGATGAGACGGCGCTGGTCACCCAGAATCATCTCCTCGCCCGGCGCGTCATAATCCAGCAGCCGGCGGTCGAAAGCCGTCACACTCTGGATGAAGGGCACCTTCACATGCAGCCCCGGCGTCTGGATGGTGCGCACGTATTCGCCGAACTGCGTGATGAGAACCTGCTGCGTCTGGTTCACCGTGAACAGCGACGAGGCGGCGACGAACAGGATGAAGGCGAGCGCGCCCAGGCCGATCATGACGCGGTTCATCGGCCGGCTCCCCGTGGTGCCGCTTGTGGCGGGGCTGGGTTGATCACCGCGGGTGGCGCGGGCTGCGGCCGTGGCCGGCTTTGGCCATCGGCGCCCAGCTGGAGGTAGGGCACAATGCCCTGCAGCCGGTCATCGACCAGTACCATCGGGTTGCGGCGCAGGATGTCCTCCATCGTCTCAAGGTAGATGCGGCGCATGGTGACGTCCTGGGCCTGGTTGTAGGCGGTGAGCACCGCGGTGAAGCGGCCGGCCTCACCACGGGCGCGGGCGGTCTGGCTGTCGCGGAAGCCTTGCGCCTCGGCCACCATACGCTCGGCCTCGCCGCGCGCACGGGGGATGATGTCGTTGCGGAAGCTCTCCGCCTCGTTGCGGACGCGCTCACGGTCGGCATTGGCACGCTGCACGTCGCGGAAGGACTCGACCACCGCGGCGGGCGGGTCGACCTTCTGCATCTGCACCTGGGTGATCTCGATGCCGGCGGCATACTGGGTGAGGATCGCCTGGGTGCCACGCAGCACGTCCTGCTCGATCTGCGTCCGTGCATCGGTCAGCGCCGCCTGGATGGGCGTGCGGCCGATGATTTCGCGCATGACCGATTCAGCAGCGGATTTCACCGTGTCCTCGGGGTTGCGGGTATTGAACAGGAAGTCACCGGCGTCGCGGATTTGCCAGAACACGGCGAAGTCGATGTCGATGATGTTTTCGTCGCCGGTCAGCATCAGCGATTCGGGCAGCATGTCGCGCTGCGCGATCGGCCTGACTCCCGGCTGGGAATCCGGCGCGGCGCGGAAGCCGACATCGACGCGGTTGATGCGGGTGACGCGCGGCGTGGTCACCGTCTCAACCGGCCAGGGGATGGCGTAGTTCAGCCCTGGCGGTGCCTGGCGGCTGAAGGCGCCGAAGCGCAAGACGATGCCCAGCTCATCCTGCTGCACCCGGAAGAAGCCCGACGCTGCCCAGATGGCGATCAGTAGAACGCCCAGCAGCGCCACGCCACGACCGCCGGCACCGCCGCGCGGCAGCCAGCGCCGCAGCGTGTCCTGCGCCTGGCGGATCATCTCCTCGATATCGGGGCCACGGCCGGCGCCGCCTGGGCCACTGCCGCCAGGCGGCGGGTTCCCCCAGGGGCCGCCGGGACCGCCGTTGCCGCCGGGGCCACCTTGCGGTGGCTGCCCACCGGGTCGCGGGTTGCCCCAAGGGCTCGGCCCGCCATTGTTCCACGCCATTTGCGCCGCGCACTCCACCAATTCTCAGCGTGATGTGCCGTGCGTACCGCCTCCCGCAAGGGGGGTGCACGCGCGGCCCGACCCGGCCATATGGGCGGAAGGGGCGAACGCCCGCAACCGTCGCGTGGCGCACCGGAGCCACACCGCGTCCATATGTTCCGGACATGAAGGAAAATCAATCCATGGGCGACGAGCAGTCCATTCGCGTTGCACTCGGTGACATTGTCGTGCCGCCAGCGCGCATCGAGGCGGTGCACGCGAAGGACGCGTTGGTGCAGGTGACATTGTCGGTGCCGCGCAGCGAGGCGCGGGCGATGGAGCCGATGCGCGCGGCGGCGGAAGCGGCGCTGGCCCGGCTGCCCGGCGTGCTGTCCGCCACCGTGGTGCTGACGGCGCATTCGGAACCCGCCGCGCCGGCGCGCAAGCCGCCGGCCGGCCAGGGCGCCATGCTGCTGCCGGAAGTGTCCAAGATCGTGGCCATCGCATCCGGCAAAGGCGGCGTCGGTAAATCGACCACCGCGGTCAATCTGGCAGTTGCTCTGGTGGAGCAGGGGCTGCGCGTGGGGCTGCTGGACGCCGACATCTTCGGCCCTTCGCTGCCGCAGATGCTGGGCACGCAGGAGAAGCCGCGCGTCACCGGCAGCCGAATCCACCCCATCCAGCGCTGGGGCCTGAAGGCGATGAGCATCGGCTTCCTGGTCGAGCAGGAGACGCCGATGATCTGGCGCGGGCCGATGGTGATGGGTGCGCTCGAACAGATGATGGGCCAGGTGGAATGGGGCGCGCTGGACATCCTGGTGGTCGACATGCCGCCGGGCACCGGCGATGCGCAACTGACCATGAGCCAGCGCGTACCGCTGGCAGGCGCCGTGATCGTCTCAACGCCGCAGGATGTCGCGTTGATCGACGCGCGCCGGGGCGTGCGGATGTTCGAGAAGGTCGGCGTGCCGGTGCTGGGGCTGATCGAGAACATGTCCTTCTATTGCTGCCCGAAATGCGGTGAGCGGGCCGAGATCTTCGGCCATGGCGGGGCGGAGGCGGAGGCGGCGCGGCTGGGCTGCGAATTCCTGGGCGCGTTGCCGCTCAAGCTGGCGATCCGCGAGCTGGCCGATGCGGGCACGCCCATCGTGGCGGCGCGGCCGGAGAGCGAGGAGGCGGCGCAGTACCGCGCCATCGCCGCCCGGGTATGGGCCAAGCTGCAGGTGGAGGCGGCGCCGGCGGGGCCCAGCATCTCGTTCCAGTGAGCTTTGTCACACAGCCACCAGTTCACGATGAGGAGCCGGCGTGTGAAGCCTGGGTGACGGATGGCGCTGCCCCTTGCGGCGCGCAACGCCGCATGGGAAGCATTAATGAGACATGCGGCGGGCGCCCATGCGCGCCCTGCCGCTGAAGCGGAAGGAGCAGCGCTTTGCCTGATGGCGGATCGGTCACTCTCGCGCAGTTCAACGGCCAAGGGGGCTTCCCCGCGCTGGTGCTGAATGCTGATTTCCGACCCCTGTCATACTTTCCACTGTCCTTGTGGTCCTGGCAGGATGCGGTGAAGGCGGTGTTCCTCGACCGCGTTTCGGTGCTGAATGAGTACGATGTGGAGGTGCATTCGCCCAGCCACGCCATGCGGCTGCCCAGCGTGATCGCGCTGCGCGAATACATCCCCTCGAACCGGCGGCCGGCGTTCACGCGGTTCAACGTGTTCCTGCGCGACAAGTTCGAATGCCAGTATTGCGGCGATGATTTCGCGGCACAGGATCTGACGTTCGACCATGTCGTGCCGCGCAGCCGCGGCGGGCGGACGAGCTGGGACAACGTCGTCGCTGCCTGCGGGCCGTGCAATCTGCGCAAGGGCAGCAAGCTGCCGCGCGAGTGCCACATGCTACCCAGGCGCGAGCCGCGGCCGCCGACAAGCTGGGAGTTGCAGGATCACGGCCGGGCCTTCCCGCCCAACCACCTGCATGAGAGCTGGCGCGACTACCTCTATTGGGACACCGAGCTCGAGCAGGGCTGACACCACCGACATCTGCACAGACGTGCCGATTGACGGCAAAACTCCGCGCGCCCAACTCTGCGCGGCGCTGGAAGTCATTGATTTCACATCAACAATTCCAGAGCTGTAGAGATGAACAGCCATGCGGATATCCGCCTGGCGGCAGGAGAAGCGCATGGAATTCCGCACCATCGACGGATCGGGCAACAACCTGTCCGACCCCGCAGTGAACGCGGTGGGCGCGGTGTTCGACCGCATTGCTGGCGCCCGCTATGCCGATGGCATTCACGCGCTGGCCAGCGGCCCCAACGCGCGCAGCATCTCCAACCTGATCTCGGGCGAGGGCGATGCCGCCGTCGCGAACAACCAGGGGCTGTCAGGGATGATGTATGCCTGGGGCCAGTTCATCGACCATGACCTGACCAGGACGCCGACCGACGGCGTCACCCATATCGACGTCGTGGTGCCCGCCGGCGACGCGGCCTTCACCGCCGGCAGCTCCATCCTGGTCACCCGCGGCGTGGTGGCCGCCGGCACCGGCGTCACCACCCCGGCGCAGTTCCTCGACCGTAACACCGGCTGGCTGGATGGTTCCGTCGTGTATGGGTCGGACGCCACGGTCGCGGCCGCGCTGCGCGGGGCGGGCGGCAAGATGGCGGTTTCGGCCGGCGACAACTTGCCCCTCGCCCAAGGCCGGTCGCTGGCGGGGGATGTGCGGGCGCAGGAGAACCCCTCGCTGACCGCGTTGCAGACGATCTTCGTGCGCGAACACAACCTGCAGGTGGACCGCCTGGCCGGAGCCGACGCGACGCTGGATGCGGAGGCCCTCTACCAGGGCGCACGCGCCATCGTGACGGCTGAGATCGCGCGCATCACCTACAGCGAATTCCTGCCCCACCTGCTGGGTCCGGGCGCCCTGCCCGACTGGCGTGGCTACGACCCGACCATCGACGCCTCGTTGACCCTTGAATTCGCCGGCGCCGCTTATCGCTGGGGCCACTCCACCGTCTCGGCTGAGACGGTGCGGCGCGACGAGGCGGGCGCCCCGGTGGGCCACGAGCTCGACCTGCGCGACGCCTTTTTCCTCGATGCCGCGCGCTTCGTCGTCGATGGCGGGGCCGGCGGCTTCCTGCGCCACCTGGGCAGCGACCAGGCGCAGGCGATGGATGGCCGCATCGTCGAGGATCTGCGCAGCTTCCTGTTCAACCCGGGCGTGGGGCAGGACCTGGCGGCCATCAACATCCAGCGCGGCCGCGACCTGGGCCTGGCCACGCTGAACGAAACCCGCGCGGCGCTGGGATTGTCCGTCCTCACCAGCTTCGAGCAGATCACCAGTGACGCCGGCACCCTGGCCGGCCTTCAGGCGGCGTATGCCGACGTGGCCGATGTCGAACTGTGGGTCGGCGGCCTGGCCGAGCGGCTGGTGACCGGCGCCTTCCTGGGCGAGACCTTCCAGGCCATCGTGGCGCAGCAATTCCTGGCGCTGCGCGATGGCGACCGGCTCTGGTACCAGAACCAGGGTTTCGACGCGGCGACGCTGGCGGGGATCGAAGCCAGCACCCTCTCCGCCATCATCCTGCGCACGACCGACACGCAATATTACCAGGCCGATGCGTTCCTTTCGATGGAGCGGCGCGGCGCCGGGGACACCGCCGAGAGCCCCAACCTGGCGCAGCTGGTTGTCGGCACCGGCGACGGCCAGACGCTGAACGGCAGCGCGCTCGGCGACATCCTGGCCGGGCGCGATGGCGACCAGCTGCTGCAGGGCTTCGGCGGCGCCGACACGCTGTATGGCGGCGCCGGCGACGACACACTCTCGGCCGGCGCGGGCAATGACGTGCTGTGGGGTGAGGACGGCGCCGACACCGCCTATGGCGGCATGGGCGACGATGTGGTGCGCGGCGCCGACGGCCAGGACCAGCTGCATGGCGATGGAGGGCAGGACACCCTGGCCGGCGGTGCGGCGGATGACACCCTGTGGGGCGATGGCGGCCATGACCTGGCCTTTGGCGAGGCGGGCGCTGACGCGCTCTACGGCGGCACTGGGAACGACACGCTGTATGGCGGCGACGGCGACGACACCATCTCGGCCGATGCCGGCGATGACGTCGCCAATGGCGGCGCCGGCGACGATGTGGTGGCGGGCCGCGAGGGCCATGACGGCTTGTGGGGCGAGGCTGGCGACGACGTGCTGTTCGGCGAGGCCGGCGACGACACGCTCTATGGCGGCGATGGTGCAGATACCGCCTATGGCGGCGAGGGCGCAGACGCCATCGCGGGCGGCGCGGGGCACGACGCACTGGCCGGCGGCGCAGCCCACGACGCCATCTATGGCGGCGCGGGGGCAGACGCCCTGTTTGGCCAGGAAGGTGACGATACGTTGGAGGGCGGCGCCGGTGCCGATTGGCTGCTGGGCGGCGATGGGGCCGACCTGTTCCGCTTTGGCGCCGACGCCGCCGACGGCACCGGCGACTGGATCGGCGATTTCAGCCGCAGCGAGGGCGACCGCATCGATCTGTCGGGCGTGGCCGGCAGGTTCCATCTCGCGGCCACCCATCAGGGCGCGATGGAGATCGTGCTGGAGTACGACGCGCCGTCCGGCAACAGCATGGTGCGGGCCTATCTGACGGCGGCGGACACGCCCGGGCTGATGTTCGGCGTGACCGGGACGGGGCCGCTGCTGGCGGGCGATTTCATCTTCTGACCGGGCGATTGACGAAGCCGGCCGGCCCCGCGAAACAGGCCTGCATGACCCTGCAGACCGAGATCGAAGCCCTCTGGGCTATCCGCGACACGCTCAATGCCGGCACGAAGGGGGCCGCGCGGGAGGCCGTGGAGGCCGCGCTGGACCTGCTGGACCGCGGCCAGGCCCGGGTGGCCGAGCCGTCGGCGGCGGGCTGGGTGGTCAACCAGTGGCTCAAGCAGGCCGTACTGCCCAGCTTCCGCCTGGCCGACAGCGCGCCGATGGCAACCGCCGCCGGTGCCTTCGACAAGGTGCCGCTGAAGTGGGAAGGCTGGGGGGAGGATCGCTGGCGGGAGGCAGGCTTCCGTGCCGTCCCCGGGGCGGTGGTGCGGCGTTCGGCCTACATCGCGCCCAATGTGGTGCTGATGCCATCCTTCGTGAATCTCGGCGCCCATGTCGGTGCCAACACTATGGTCGATACCTGGGCCACCGTCGGCTCCTGCGCGCAGATCGGCGCCAATGTGCATCTCTCCGGCGGCGTGGGCATCGGCGGCGTGCTGGAACCGCTGCAGGCCAACCCGGTGGTGATCGAGGATGATTGCTTCATCGGCGCACGCAGCGAGGTGGTGGAGGGGGTGATCGTCGAGCGTGGCTCGGTGTTGTCCATGGGCGTCTTCCTCAGTGCCACGACCAAGATCATCGACCGGGCGACGGGCGAGATCTTCATCGGCCGGGTGCCGGCCTATTCGGTGGTGGTGCCGGGCAACCTGCCGGGACGGCCGCTGCCGGACGGCACGCCAGGGCCGAGCCTTTACTGCGCCGTGATTGTGAAGCGGGTGGATGCGCAGACGCGGGCGAAGACGAGCATCAACGATTTGCTGAGGGATTGATGCCCGTCGTCAATCTGCAGATGACACAAGAAAGCGACGATCGTGCGGGGCTTCACCGCGACGCTGGCCCGGGTGCTGGGGAAGAAGCCGAGCACACGCATGTCATCATCCAGGAGATCGACGATCAGGACTGGGGTTTCGCCGGCGCCCTGACCGATGAATGGCGGCGGGTGAATGGCGGCGGGTGACCCTATCGGCCTGGCGCGCGACCTGATCCGCCGCGCCTCCGTCACCCCGTCCGATGACGGCGCGCTGGGCGTCGTGCAGTCCGCGCTCGAAGCCCGCGGCT
>JACMRO010000054.1 GCA_014376425.1 Rubritepida sp. | reverse complement strand
CACGCTACCCGCTGGCCGACCTGTTCCTCGCCACCGTCCCCTACGGTGCGCACACCACCGCGTCGGATGCGTTATGGATGGCGGTGCCGGTGCTGACCCTGTCGGGCCGCAGCTTTGCCTCCCGCGTGTGCGGCAGCCTGGTGCGCGCGGCCGGCACGCCCGAGATGGTGGTCGAGAGCGCAGACGAGTACGTCGCCCAAGCCATCGCGTTTGCCCGTGCACCGGATACGCTGGTGGCATTGCGCACGCGGCTGCGCATGCATCGCGCCCATTGCAGGCTCTTTGACATGGAAAACCTGACTACAAGGCTGGAAGCGCTGTTCGAGGATATGGCAGAGCGCCACCGCCAGGGGCTGACGCCCACGCCCGACCTCACCGGTCTCGAGGCATATCTGGAGGTGGGCCTGGGCTTCGAGCATGAGGCGCAGGAGATGCTGCTCGAGCAGGATTATAAAGCGCGGTACCATGCGGGCCTGGAACGAAGGCACGCGGTGCGACCCTTTGTGACGTCGCGCCAGGGCAACACCACGAGACCTTGATCCTGTTCTGGACCATCCCCATACCATCCATGTGGATGGTGGAGATGATAGTTGGCGCGAGACACGACGGTGCTGCCCAAGGCAGGCGACAGCGAAAAGATCACCATCAACCTGGGGTTTATCGACCTCGGCCATATCGATCTGCTGGTCAGGGACGGTTTCTACGCGAACCGGACCGACCTGATCCGCACAGCCATCCGCAACCAGCTGGAGCGGCACGCCGAACAGACCCGCCAGTCCGCCGCGCGGCACAGCCTCGATCTGGGGCTGCGGCACTTCAGCCGGGCGGACCTTGAGGCGGCGCTGGCCGCGGGCCGGCCACTCGATATCCGCGTGCTGGGCCTGGCCACCATCGCGCAGGACGTCACGCCAGAACTCGCCCGCGCGGCCATCGCCTCGATCGCGGTCCTCGGCGCCCTGCAGGCCAGCCCGGCCGTGAAGGCCGCCCTGGCCGACCGCACTCGCTGAACAACGCCGACCCGAAAGCACAACCATGAACGCGATTTTCTCCGAACAAATGCGTCTGGCCACTGACCTGACACGGCAGGGCCGACTGTCCGAGGCGACCACCCTGTTGCAGACCCTGTTGAAAGGTTCAACTGAGCTTAACACCCAAAGCGTCGAACCAGCCACCAACGGCCAAGCGCCCCTGCCCGACCCCACCGCCTGGCGCCTGCCGTCGATGCCTGGCCCGCCGAAGCGCGGCAGGCCTGCGGGGGCGCGGCTCCCCGAAGGTGCGCGCTTCCTCGCCGCGTCCTTCGCCGGCCCCTCCGGCAGCCGCGACTACAAGCTCTACATTCCCGGCAGGCAGCACACTGCGCCGGCGCCGCTTGTGGTGATGCAGCATGGCTGCACTCAATCACCTGACGACTTCGCCGCCGGCACGCGGTTGAACGCCCTGGCCGAGGAGCATGGCTTCCTGGTCGCATACCCGGCGCAGAGCCGGGCGGCGAATGCGCAGCAATGCTGGAACTGGTTCAACCCCTCGGACCAGAGGCGCGGCCGGGGCGAGCCCGCGCTCATCGCCGGCCTCACGCAGCAGGTCATGCGCGACAATGCGATCGATCCGCGGCAGGTCTATGTCGCCGGGCTTTCGGCGGGCGGTGCGCTGGCTGCGATCATGGCGCAGGCCTATCCGGAGCTCTACGCCGCTGCCGGGGTGCATTCGGGCCTCGCCTGCGGTGCCGCGCGGGACGTGCCCTCAGCGTTCACCGCTATGCGGCAAGGCGCTTCCGGCCCTGCGCCGGCCCATGGCCGCATCGTGCCGACCATCGTTTTTCATGCCGACCGGGATACCACGGTCAACCCAAGCAACGCGGACCAGGTCATCGCCCAGTCGGCGGCCGCGGGCGTGCTCCGTCGGCAGACCGAGCAGGGCCAGGTCCCCAACGGCCGGGCCTGGACCCGCACCATTCACCACGACCGTCAGGGCCGGGCGGTGCTGGAGCAATGGACGGTGCATGGCGGCGGCCACGCCTGGTCCGGCGGCAGCGCGGCGGGCTCCTACACCGACCCGGCCGGGCCGGACGCGTCGCGCGAGATGTTGCGCTTCTTTCTCGAACATCCCGCCGCCTGATCCGGCAGGCTGGCCATGTCAAAGCCGTGGAAGAGGGACAAGAAGCGGAAGGGATTTGGCGCCCATCGGGGATAGATGACGTTGTTGATGTCGCTGTTGGTGTCGAACCAGCCGAAGCGGGTCCGCCCATCGCAGGCAAGGGCGTGCCAGGCCATCTGCAGGCCGCACTGGTCGATCCAGCGCGACACATCCGGCCGGGCCAGGGCCCGGTCTAGGTAGCCCCGCAGGCAGGCGGCGAAGGCACGGCCCTGCGGGGTCGGCATGAACATCGCCAGATTGGCGGTGAGGTGGCTGCCGAAGGCCTGGCTGGCCGCATTGCGGTTGAGCACCACGTCATCAGCGGCGTGCCGCTCCAGCAGGTCGGCGATGCCGCGCTGCAGGATGACGTCGATGTCGGAGACGATGACCGGCAGGCCGGTGCGGGCCAGCCATTGTTCGGCCTGGGCAAAGCGGATGGACTGGAAATGCGCCACCGGCAACGCCCGCGGCCCGTCCGAATCATGGCAGCGAGTTGTGATGGCGGAAGGCTCCAGGTCATCCTGCGTGGTGACGATCCGCGGGTCCTGGACCGGGGCCTGCGCACCCCCGCCGATGACGTGCAGCACCACCCGCGCGGGCACATCGAGCTGCGCCAGCACCGAGCGCAGATAAGCCTCGCCGTACAGGCGCACGTAGTGCGCATCGGCCGCCACCAGCAGCACCGCTT
>JACMRO010000570.1 GCA_014376425.1 Rubritepida sp. | reverse complement strand
GGCGGCGGGGCTGGTGCGCAGCGCTGGCGCCGCCCTTTCGCAGGGCTGCATCAGCGCGGCCATGCGGGCCTGGGTCCCGTCCCATGACATCGTCGCCAGCATGTCGTCCACCGCCACGAAATCGGAGACATCGGCGCGCGCCATGTGCAACTCGGCCGCGGCGATGAAGCCCTCTGCATCATCGGCGATGGCCACCGCGTCGATGCCCTCGAAGCGGCGCACCACATCTGTGATTGGGGTGGAGACGACGCGGCGGCCGCCCGCCAGGTATTCAGGCGCCTTGGTCGGACTGATGTATTTCGTCGCCTCGTTCATCGCGAAGGGCATCAGCGCCACGTCCCAATGCGACAGGAAGGCCGGCAGATCACGATAGTCGCGGCCGCCCAGCCAATGGATGTTGGCGGCCCTCGGCAATTCCTCCGGCGTCAGCTTGGCGACGGGGCCGACCATGGCGAAATGCCAGTCGGGCCGCAGTGCCGCCATACGCGCCAGCAGTCCCATATCAAGCCGCTCGTCGATCACACCGAAATACCCCAGCAAGGGGCGCGGCAGCGTTGCCTGCTCCGCCGGCTCGGGCAGCAGGTCGCGGGCGGCCATGAAATGCGCGAGGTCCACACCGCTCGGGAAGCAATGGACATTGTGGTGGCGGTCACGTCGCGCCTCATAGAGGCTGGCGCCGCCGGTGAAGACGACATCGGCGCGGCGCATCAGCCGTCCCTCCAGCGCGACCAGCTCGACTGGCGCGAAGCGGAAGGCGGAAAGCTCGTCCATGACGTCGAACACGACGGAGGCCCAGGCGACGTCGGCGCTGAAGCGCAGGGCCATCGGCGTGTAGTACCAGCCGGTGGCGGTGCCGGTGCGCTGCAGTAGCTCATTCAGCATGTCACGCTGCGCGTCTAGGCTGCCCGGGTCGGGCAGCATGGGGGTGACCACATTCACGCCCGTTCGCGGACACACCGTGACGCGCAATTCGGCGATGGGGTGATGGACGGGCTCTTCGAAAAACCACACTTCCCGTTCTTGGGCGAAGCGGGACATTAGCTGCTGCGGGCGCTGAAACACCGAATTCCAACGCAGATGCGAAAGGCAGATGATGGGAAGCGCGCGTGCGGGACTCGCGCCGAAATGGGTGCCGTCCATGGCCATGATGTGATCCTGTCGAATTGAGGGCGAGGGGAGACGAGGCCGGGTTTCGCTAACCCGTGCCGTCCCGCGCCGCCGCTCGACAAGCCGAAGCTCTCCACCACCAAATGGCGTGGGGAGGCTTGGAACAGATCGACATCCTTGGAGCTCCTTCGAATGCAAGCCCCAACCGGCCCGCAGCCCAAGAACGCCAGCAATCCTGGACTGGTTTAACGTTCCAATGCGGGTTCATGCAGTATTTCTCGCCGGAGGCGTCGCGAAGCACATGTCGCAAACCAGTCCCTCCCGGTGCCAACTCAGGCCGATCTTCCCTGGCCCGTCCCCAAAACCCTGTTGGATTAGGGTGGAACCGAACCCCTCGCGCGCCGGCGGCGAGGTAATAACGGGGCCGCCCCGCTCCTCCCAGCGCAGACTGACCACGCCTTCCAGCACGTTCCAGCGCACCGCCACGCGGCCACCGGCGACGGAGAGCGCGCCGTATTTCGCGGCGTTGGTCGCCAATTCGTGCAGCACCATCGACAGGGGCTGCGCCACCTCGGCCGACAGGGTGACGGGCGGGCCATCGAGCACGACCCGGCCAGCGCCATCGTCGAAGGGCGCAAGTTCGTGCCGCAGCAGCTCTTGCAGGCCGGCCCCCAGCCAGCGCCGTTCGCCGAGCAGCGACAGGGTCCGGGCCAGCGCGCCGATGCGCCCCTCGAACGTCTCGACGAAGGCATCGACCGACGGCGCCGTGGTGGCCCGCAGCAGTCCCAGCACCACGGCAAGGACGTTCTTGGCGCGGTGCTCCACCTCATGCGCCAGCAGCCGGCTGTGCTGGTCGGCCCGCTTGCGGTCCGTGAGGTCATAGGCGACGCCCAGCAGCTTGCCCGGGCCGCCCGACAGCCCCCGGCCGCGCGCCGCCAGCCAGAAGGTCTGGGTGGCGCCCTCCGCATCGGGGCGACAAAGACGGAACTCAATCCGCAGCCGGCCCGAATGCGCGGCCGCAACCAGCGCCCGGCGCAGGCCCGGCAGGTCCACCGGGTGGATGCGGGACACGGCCACAGGCGGGC
>JACMRO010000569.1 GCA_014376425.1 Rubritepida sp. | reverse complement strand
AGCGCGGCCTGGCCGAGAAGGCCACGAAGCGCATCATGATCAACCCGCGGGTATGCGAGGATTGCGGCGACTGCTCGCGTACCTCGAACTGCACCGCGGTAGAGCCGATAGAGACCGAATTCGGCCGCAAGCGCCGTATCGACCAGAGCAATTGCAACCAGGATTTCTCCTGCGTCGACGGTTTTTGCCCCAGCTTCGTGTCGCTGATCGGCGCCGAGCCGGCCCGCCCGCCGGCGCCCACGGCGACCGCCCCGCCGGACGAGCCGCTGCGGGTGACACAGACGGATCCCTGGAACCTGGTCATTGCCGGCGTCGGCGGCCAGGGCGTCACAGCGCTCTCGGCCATTCTGGCCATGGCGGCGCATCTGGAGGAACGCCCGGTGCGCAGCGTCGATGCGCTGGGCCTCGCGCAGAAGGGTGGCGGGGTCTACGCCCAGTTGCGGGTCGGGCTGCCGAACGGTGACGCGCTGATGAGCCCGCGAATCGGTGCCGGCCAGGCGGACCTGATGATCGCCGCCGACCTGGTCGTGGCGCATGGGCGATTCGCCCGGCCCTTGCTCTCGCCCGGGCGCAGCGTGGCGGTGCTGAGCGAAGGCGTGGCGCCGACCGCCGAATTCGTGCTGAACCCGGAAACGCGGCTGGATGGTGAGGGCATGCGCGCCAGCCTGGAAGCCGCCTGCCGCCAGGTGGTGGCGCTGCCCGGCGCGCGGGCGGTGGAAGATCGCTTCGGCGACCTGATCTACCTCAATGTCTGGCTGCTCGGCGTCGCCTACCAGCGCGGCCTGGTGCAGCTGGGCAGCGCCGCCATTCTGCGTGCGCTGGAGTTGAACGGCATCGAGATCGCCCGCAACCAAGCCGCGTTCAACGCCGGCCGGCACGCCGCGCTGGCGCCTGAGCGGGTGCAGGCAGCGGAAACGCCGGCCGCTTTGATCGCGCGGCGCGTGACCGATCTCACTGCCTACCAGGGGCGCCGCTACGCCGCGCGCTACGAGGCCTTCATCGCCCGGGTGGCCGCCGTCGGCAGCGACCGGCTGACCCGCGCGGTCGCCACCCAGCTATACCGGCTGATGGCCTACAAGGATGAGTATGAGGTCGCCCGCCTGCATTCGCTGCCCGAATGGCAAGCCCAGCTGCGCGACCGTTTTACCGGTACGACGCGCATCGAATTGCATCTGGCGCCGCCCTTCATGGGCGGGAAGAAACGCGCCTTCGGACCGTGGATGCTGCGCGCCATGGGTTGGCTGCGGCACGGCCGCGTGCTGCGCGGCACGGTGCTGGACCCGTTCGGGTACGCCGAGGAAAGGCGGGTCGAGGCCGCGCTGCCGGGCGAGTACATGGCGGGGCTGGAGGCGTTGCTGCCGTGGATGGCCACGCATCACGACACCGTCTGCGAATGGGCCGAGGCGGCGGGTGGCATCAAGGGCTACGGCCACATCAAGGCCCGCAACCTGGCTGCCGCGCGAACCCGCATGGACGCGCTGCGCGATTCGGTGACAATGCCGCATGTTCGAGCTGCCTGAAGAGACCATCGCCCTGCGCGACACAGCGCAGGCCTTTGCCCGCGACCGCATCCTGCCGAACGCCCAGCGCTGGGACGAGGAGCGCCACCTGCCGGTCGATGTGCTGCGCGAAGCCGCAGCACTGGGCATGGCCGGCCTTTATGTGCGCGAGGAAAGCGGTGGCGCCGGCCTGACCCGGCTCGATGCCGCCTGCGTCTTCGAGGCGCTGGCCTATGGCTGCCCCACCGTCAGCGCCTTCCTGTCGATCCACAACATGGTCGCCTGGATGATCGATCGCTATGGCGACGATGCGCAGCGCGCCGAATGGCTACCGCCGCTGCTGACGATGGAGAAGATCGCCAGTTATTGCCTGACCGAACCCGGCTCGGGCAGCGACGCGGCCGCGCTGTCCACCCGCGCCGTGCGCGACAATGCGGGCTATGTGCTGAACGGCACTAAGCAGTTCATTTCCGGCGCCGGCGTGTCGGACCTGTATCTGACCATGGTGCGCACCGGCGGCGACGGCCCCGCCGGCGTGTCGGCGCTGCTGATCCCTAAGGGCACCCCGGGCCTGAGTTTCGGCGCCAACGAGAAGAAGATGGGCTGGAATGCCCAGCCGACCCGCGCGGTGATCCTGGACAATGCCCAGCTCCCCGCCCGCGCCCTGCTGGGCGAGGAGGGCCAGGGCTTTCGCTTCGCCATGTCCGGGCTCGATGGCGGCCGGCTGAATATCGCGGCCTGTTCGCTGGGTGGCGCCCAGCGGGCGATGGACATCGCGCTGGACTACGTGAAGCAGCGCCGCGCCTTCGGTCGGGCCGTGTCGGACTTTCAGGCAACCCAGTTCCGCCTGGCCGATATGGCGACGGAGCTGGAGGTCGCCCGCGGCTTCCTGTGGCGCGCCTGCGCCAAGCTCGATGCCGGCGCGCCCGATGCCACCCGGTTCTGCGCCATGGCCAAGCGGCATGTGACGGATGCGGGCTCGCGCATCGCCGATGAGGCGCTCCAGCTGCTGGGCGGCTATGGCTATCTGGCCGATTACGGCATCGAGAAAATCGTCCGCGACCTCCGGGTCCACCGCATCCTGGAAGGCACGAATGAGATCATGCGTGTCATCATCGCGCGTGGCCTGCTGGCTGCCTGAGGCTTGCGCGCGGCCCACCGCGTAGGCTTTACTAGCGTATGCGTTGCATTCTCGCAGTCTTGGTCGCGGCAGGGTTGCAGGCCGGTGATGCGGCGGCGCAGAACCGTGTCGTCGTGGTGCCCGCAGGCAGCCAGGCCATCGTGCCGCCACGGGGCGGGGCGCTCCCTGTCGCGGTGCAGCGCCGCGCGCCACGGCTGCGGCGGGCGGCCCCGCCGCTGGAGGAGGGCGCCGCGCTGGGCGGCAGTGGCCTGGCGGTGCCGTTCTTGGCGCTGCTGCCGCTGGCCGCCGCGGCGGCCTTGGCTGCCTCCCTGCCGGGCGGCGGTGGCGGCACCTCCAGCCCGGCCCGCACCCGCTAGTTCGGGTTGGGCTCGACTGGCCTAGTCGTAGACCTGCGCCATCGTCTCCGCCACCAGGCAGGGGCGGCTGTTGCCCTCCACTTCCATCTCATTATGCGTGGTCAGCCGCACGCCGCCGGCGATGGGCTCCACCGCCTGCACCGTCAGATGCAGCCGGACCCGGCTGCCGGACGGCACCGGCGCGGTGAAGCGAACCTTGTTGCTGCCGTAGTTGATCGCCCGGCTGCGCCTGACCACCCGGTAGATCATCGGCGCCAGGCGGGGCAGCAGCGACAGGGTCAGGAAGCCATGCGCGATGGTCTTGCCACCGGGCATTTCGCGCGCGGCGCGTTCGACATCGACATGGATCCACTGATGGTCGCCCGTCGCCTCGGCGAACAGGTCGATGGTGCGCTGGTCCACAGTAACCCAGTCACTGGTGCCGAGTTTGCGGCCGACCCATTCGGCCAGGGCAGCGGGTGTCTCGATATCGATCATGCGGATAGGTTGGAACGCGGCGCAGCTGGCGTAAACCCGATTCACGGTTGATTCAGTCGCGCCGGCGCATCCTGCCCGTGTCCGGCAGTAGGCCGGGGCGGAGCCTGAGGGAAAAGCCCATGCCAATGAACAGCATCAACACGAATATTGGCGCCATGGTGGCGCTGCAGTCGCTCAACCGCACCAATGACGAGTTGGCAGGCGTCCAGAAGCGCATCTCCACCGGGCTGCGGGTCTCCGACGCCCAGGATGACGGCGCTGCCTTCGCGGTGGCCGAGCGTATTCGCGGTGACATGGCCGCCACCACCTCGGCCAACCAGCAGCTCGGCGCGGTCAAGGGGCTTCTCGAAGTGTCGCGCTCCTCGCTCGAAAATGTCTCCACCTCGCTCATCAAGTTGAAGGAGCTGATGGTGAAACTGGCCGATGGCGGCATCAACGCCGAGCAGCGCAGCCAGTACCAGGGGCAGGTGAAGGAACTGACCAACAACGTCAAAGCCTTCATCACCGACGCCGACTATAATGGCCGCAACCTGCTGGAGGACCCGGCGACGCTGCCGCTGAAGGTCATCAGCAATGGGGGCGGCGGCTTCTATACCTTCAACGGATACAGTGCGCTTGCCGGCATCTTCAACCAGATTTCCGGCGCCAACAGCTTCACCACGCAGGACGCGATCGACGCCATGACGCCGACCGGGAAACTCAGCGCGGCGGTTACCAACACGCTGACCCAGCTCAATAATTTCGGCAGTTATTCCAACTACGTCGACACCCAGATCAACTTCAACAAGAAGATCATGGATGCGCAGGAAGCGGGCATGGGCAGCCTGATCGATGCCGATCTGGCGAAGGAATCGGCCCGGCTGCAATCCCTGCAGATTCGCCAGCAACTCGGCGGCCAGGCTCTCGGCATCGCCAACCAGGCGCCACAAACCCTGCTCAGCCTGTTCAAGGGCTGAAGCTAGCGCGGGGTGTTCCAGAAAGCGGGTGGCGGCACCACACCGCTGCTGTCGCCCAGCGGCGCACCCGGGGTTACGGCCGGCACACCCGTGCCGCCGCGCTGCGCGCCAGCGACCGGCGGCAGCGCGGCCAGCGGACGGGCCGCGCCGGGCAGCGGCTGGAAACCGGCCGGTGCCGCAGGAGCGGCGAGCGGTGCAGGAGCGGCGAGCGGCGCGAAAGCTGCGCTGCCTGAAAGGGCCGCGGCGGGCGCGGCGGCAAAGGGAGAGGCCAACGGCGCGAAGCCGGGCGCTACGGCAGGCATGGCGGCCGGCGCGATGCTCGCCCCCGGTGCCGCAAGCGGGCTTTGCAACGGTGCGAAGGGCGAAGCTGCCACCGGTGCCATGGCGCCGCCCAGGGGTTGCATCGGCGCCTGCATCGGTGCCGCCGGCGCGCTCAACGACGACAGCGGCGGCAAAGCGGTCGGCAACCGCGGCTGGGGCGCCGCTGCCTGCCCGAAAGGATTGCCACTCACCACGGCGCTACGCCCGGGCATCTGCCCCACCGTCCCCAGGTCGAAACCCGCGGGTGGCGCTGGCGCGGGCTGGAAGGCCTGGCCGCTGATCACCGGGCGGGCGGACGCGACGGGTATCGGCCCCATCGACGAATTGCGTGTGGCGAAGCCCGCCGGCATCCGGCCCATGATGCCCGGGTTGCCCGCCAGGCCAGTGCCGCCGGTGCCGCCGGTGCAACGGAATGCCACCTGGTAGCTGTCGGCGTTGATCCGGGTGCCCAGCAATTCCGTCTGCCGGCTCTGCGCGGTGCAGAAGGAGGTCGCTTCGGTCAGGCCGCGTTCCACCGCCGTGGCCAGCGCCCGTCCTCGGGTCTCCACAGCATAGGTGTCGGGCCCAATCGCCACGATGCCGCTGGTCTGTGGTGAACCACATCCCGTCAAAGCCAATCCGGCCAACAGCCCCGCCCCGATCGCCCGCATCCCAATGACCCCCAGCCCGCTGAATGCCTATTAGACGCGCCAGGGCCACATGCCAAACGGGCAAAGCCCCTCACCCGCGGCGTTTGGCCTTTGCCTGCCCATTCGGGCGGCATAAAAGGTTCAAAACCTTGGGACAGCCCGCACATGCCCACCCGCCGCGCCATTCTGGCCACACCCCTGCTGGCCGGCCCCGCTTTGGCCCAGGCCGAGGCCTGGCCGTCCCGTCCCGTCACCATGATCGTGCCGTGGGCGGCGGCGGGTTCGAACGATGTCACGGCGCGGCTGTTGGCGCCGGCACTGGAAGCCCGCTTCCGCCAGCCCTTCATCATCGAGAACCGACCAGGTGGCGGCGGCAGCGTCGGCATGGCGATGGCCAGCCGGGCGCGACCGGACGGGCTGACGGTGCTGATCTCCTCCGCCTCCAACCACGTCTTCCATCCGCTGATCTCGAACGAGGTTGGCTACGACGTGCGTGAGGCCTTCCATGGCGTGGCGATGCTGGCCGACGTGCCCAATGTGCTGGCGGTGCACCCCTCGGTGCCGGCGCAGACCCTGGCCGAACTGCTGGTGTGGATCCGTGCCCAGCGCGGCGGCGCGTCCTACGGCTCGTCGGGCGTGGGTTCCTCCAACCACCTGACGGGGGAGTTGCTGCGGATCCGCACGGGCGCCGACATCAGCCACGTCCCCTATCGCGGCGGCGGGCCGGCGTTGATCGACCTGATCGGCGGCACCATCCCCATGGCGGTGATGAACCTGCCCACCCTCGCCCCCGCCGCCGAGGCCGGACGGGTGCGGCTGATCGGCGTCGCCACCGCGCAGCGGGTCAGTCTGAAGCCCGACCTGCCGACCATCCAGGAACAGGGCGTGCCCGATTTCTCGGTGCGCAGCTGGGTCGGCGCCTTCGTGCCGCGCGGCACGCCACGGCCGATCATCGAGGCGCTGGGCGGGGGCTTCCGTGACGCGCTTGAGACGCCCGCGGCGCGCCAGCGGCTGCGCGACATCGGCAGCGAACCGATCTACATGGACGCGGCGACGACCGATGCCTTCGTGGCGGCGGAGTATGCGCGTTGGACGCCTGTGGTCAGGGCCGCGAATGTGCGGATCGAATAAAGCCGGGCTGAACGCGAACCCGGGCCCGATCGGGCACGTCCGGCGCCATCAAAAGCCGGGCGCGATCTGGTGCTGCCGGCTGGCTGTATCGGCGCCGGCTTCATCCTCAAGCCAGGGTATTCCGCGACCGGCGCGCGGACAGCGGATGGCGTAATCTGCGGGTGGCTGGT